>DASQYE010000351.1:0-8969 GCA_035639355.1 Pyrinomonadaceae bacterium | reverse complement strand
TCACCCAGCACATCGGCGCCTACCAGGTGGAGGTGCCCGACCCGGAGAGCGGCGAGCCGCGCCTCGTCACCTTCCTGGACACGCCCGGCCACGAGGCTTTCACGTTGATGAGAGCGCGCGGCGCGAAGGCTACGGACGTGGTTGTGCTCGTCGTCGCAGCCGACGACGGCGTCATGCCGCAGACCATAGAGGCCATTGAGCACTCGCGCGCCGCAGGCGTGCCCATCGTCGTCGCCATCAATAAGATCGACCGGCCCGACGCCAATCCAGACCGTGTCCGCCAAGAGCTTGCCAATCAGGGCTTGCAGCCCGTCGAATGGGGCGGCGATACGGAGATGGTCCCGGTCTCGGCCAAGCGGCGCGAGAATCTGGACACGCTGCTCGAAACCATCCTGCTAACGGCCGACATACTGAACCTGCGCGCGAGCCCGACGCGCCTCGCCTCGGGCGTCGTCCTCGAAGCCAAGCTCGATCGCGGTCGCGGCGCGGTCGCCACCGTGCTCGTCCAACAGGGCACGCTCAGGGTTCACGACCCCTTCATCGTCGGCCAGATTTTCGGTAAGGTGCGCGCCATGTTCGACGACAGGGGCGCGCCCGTGACGGAAGCGGGCCCTGCGACCCCTGTCGAGGTGTTGGGCTTGCAGGGCGTGCCGCAGGCGGGAGAATCCTTTCAGGTCGTCGCCGACATCACTCGCGCACAGCAGATTTCGCATCACCGACAGATGCTGACGCGCCAGAATACTCTGCTGCAAACCACCAAGCGCGGTATTGAAGCGCTCGGCCAGACGGAAGTGAAAGAGTTGCTGGTGGTCATCAAGGCCGACGTGCAGGGCTCCGTGGAGGTCTTAAAATCCACCTTGCAGAAGCTCTCGACCGACCAGGTCAAGGTGAAGGTCATACGCTCGGGCGTCGGCGCGATCACGGAGTCGGACGTGCTCCTGGCTTCGGCCACGCAGGCGGGCGCGTCGCAGACGGCCGTTGTCATCATAGGCTTCAACGTCCGCCCCGAGATGCGCGCCGCAGACCTCGCCAAGCAGGAGGCCGTGGACATACGGCTGCACTCGATCATCTACAAGGTAGAAGAAGAGATTCGCGCGGCGATGATCGGTATGCTCGAAGCCATAGAGCGCGAGCGCATACTGGGCAAGGCCGAAGTGCGCGAGGTCTTCCGTGTACCACGGGTCGGCGCTGTCGCCGGTTGCATGGTCATAGACGGAACCATTCGTCGCAACGCGCGCGCGCGCCTCATACGCGACGGCATCGTCACGTGGGAGGGCGGCATCGCATCCCTGCGTCGCTTCAAAGACGATGCTTCCGAAGTGCGCGAGGGCTTTGAATGCGGCATCGGTCTCGAAAACTTCAACGACATTAAGGTCGGCGACCAGATCGAGGCGTACATCATAGAGAAGGTCGCCGCCACAGAACTTTAAAAGGGATGAGGACGGAGGGATGAGGGATGAAATGGGTTGAATGGTTAATTCACTTGAGCAGTGATTCAATTACTTCATCCCCCACACTGCCGCCCTCCGCCCTGCTTTTCGTATGCGAAGGCCCGAGAGAGTCGCCGATATGTTGCGCGAGGAGATCGCGCAGATCGTCGGCTATGAACTGGAAGACCCGCGCCTGACGATGGTCACGGTGACGGATGTGCGCCTGTCCGAGAATTTGCGTGATGCGCGCGTCTTCGTGACGGTCGCGGGCGACGAGGCGGAGACCGCTAAGGCGCTCGTCGCGTTGCGCCACGCCGCCCCCTACGTGCGCAAGCAAGTGGGCTTCGCGCTCAGCCTGCGCCATACGCCCGAGATTCACTTCGTCCGTGATACGGTCGAGGAGCAGGGCGCGCGCGTAGACCAGTTGCTGGCAGAGATCGAACAGACGCGGGAGAGCCAGAGCTCGCCAGACGGATTCCCCGAGGAGAGAGAAAGGACAAGGGATGAGGGATGAGGGATGAGGGATGAAACGAAAGACATCGCGTCTTTACTTCATCCCTCCGCCCTCCGCCCTCATCCCTGCTTTTAACGATGCTTAGTCAAGTTGTCGAATTGATTGAATCGAAGCGACGCTTTGCGATCACCTCACACATACGGCCCGACGGAGATAGCCTCGGGTCATCGCTCGGTCTTTACTGGCTGCTGCGCGCCCTCGACAAAGAGGTGGAAGTAATCATGCGCGACGCCGTGCCGCACTCTTACCAGAAATTGCCCGGCGCGTCAGAAGTTCGAGTGACGCCCGCCGTCGATCGTCCTTACGACGCCGTCTTCGTCATCGAATGTTCCGACATTACGCGGCCCGGCCTGATAGATTTAGAGAAACAGTTCGTCGTCAACATAGACCATCACGCGACGACCGCTCTCTTCGGCACGATCAACTGGATCGACTCGACCGCCTCGGCCGTCGGCGAGATGATCTACAACCTGTGCAAGGCTACGGGCGTGCGCGTGACCAAGGAGATGGCCGAGTGCGTCTACACGGCGCTGATTACCGACACAGGCTCCTTTCATTACTCGAACACGACGGAGCGCACCTTCAAGGTGGCGTCGGAGCTGGTGAAGGCCGGCGTCAAGCCCGCGAAGGTCTCCGAGGCGGTCTTCGCCAGCTACCCCTGGAGCAAGATCGAGCTGCTGGGCGAAGTGCTCTCGACCGTGCGGCGCGACGAAACGGGCCACGTCGCCTGGATGCGCCAGACGCTAGAGATGCAGAAGCGCACCGGGGCGACGGAAGAGGACGGCGACGGTTTCGTCAACTATCCGCTGGCCTGCGACACGGTCGAGGCGGTCGCGCTGTTGAAAGAGAAAGAGCCCGGAATCTATCGCACAAGCCTAAGGTCGAAGGGCGATGTCAACGTCGCGCGGATCGCGGAGAAGTTCGGCGGCGGCGGCCATCGCAACGCCGCCGGCTGCACGCTGACTGGCGATTGGGACGAGGCCGAGCGCACCATCGTCGGCATGCTCAAGGACGCAGTCGAGCGCCTGAACGGCGACCTGGACAGGACGGAAGATGCGCTCGTGCAATCCCATTCGAGCTGAGATCAGAGGCTGGAAATCGGAGGCTGAAGAACAGATGCTAGATGCTGGATGCTGGATGTTGGCAAACAGCTTTTACTAACCTCCAGCATCTGACATCTGAATTTCCATGTCAGGCAAAGAGAAGAAATACAAATGGAGGCGCGCCGATTACCAGGAGACGACGCGCGGCCTCCTGATGGTTCATACCGGCAACGGTAAGGGTAAGACGACCTGCGCGTTGGGGCTGATGATGCGTGCGGCGGGGCGCGGCCTGAATTGCTGCATGATCCAGTTCATGAAATCAAAGAACGACCGTTACGGCGAACACGTCGCGGCGGAAAAGCTCGGGATCGAAGTCCACACGATGGGCGACGGCTTCACCTGGGACACTAAGAACCCTGAGCAGGACAGGCAGACGGCCCGTTCTACCTGGACGCTCTGTGTCGAGAAGATGCGTTCGGGCGACTATGACCTGCTCGTTTTTGACGAGCTGGTTTACGTGCTCAGCTACGGGATGCTGCCCCTCGAAGAAGTGCTCGAAGAGTTCCGCGAGGTGCGTGGCCTTCAACCCGCGCTGCACATAGTCGTGACGGGGCGAGATGCGCCCGCCGCGCTCATAGAAGCCGCAGACCTCGTCACGGAGATGCGCGAGATCAAGCATCCCTTCAACGCCGGGATACGCGCCCAACAGGGAATAGAATTTTAGGGATGAGGGCGGAGGGATGAGGGATGAGTAAGAGATTGATTTCTGGACTCCACAATCCACTAATTCAATCATTCATCCCTCATCCCTGCGGCCCTCATCCCTTATCCTTCCTCCCTTCTTATGTTATTCTCAGCGCCGTCTTCGTCCGAGTTAACATTAGAATGCGCTAAGGGTTTGGTCTGGGAGTAAGCCCTCAGTGGCGATAGCGACTTATGCCCTGGTTTCGTAAGCAAAAGGATCGGAAGAGCGAACCCGTACCTGTCGAAGAACGGCGCGTTAAAACCGAAAACGTCTTCGTCAAGTGCGAAGAGTGCGACGCCGCTCTCTACAAACGCGACCTGGAAGAATCCCTACAGGTCTGCATGCACTGTGGTTATCATTTCCGCCTCGACGCCCCCTCGCGCCTCGGCATGCTCTTCGACGACGGAGTCTATGAGGAGCTTGACGCCGAGGTGATTTCCATAGACCCTCTGGAATTCGTCGATACCAAGCCGTACACGGAACGACTGGAGCAGGCGCGGCGCGTCTCCGGGCTGCCAGAAGCGATCATCAGCGCGCGCGGAAAAGTCGGCGGCCATACGGTCTTCGCGGGGGCTATGGAGATGCTCTTCATCGGCGGCTCGATGGGCTCGGCCGTCGGCGAAAAGATCACGCGGCTGATCGAAAGGGCTCTCGGGGAGCGCGCGGCGGTCGTCATCTTCGCCGCTTCGGGCGGCGCGCGAATGCAGGAGGGCACGCTCTCCCTTATGCAGATGGCGAAGATCTCGGCGGCGCTGGCGCAACTGGACGAGGCGCGCCTGCCCTTTATCTCCGTGCTTACGGACCCGACGACCGGCGGCGTCACCGCCAGCTTCGCCATGCTCGGCGATTGCATCATCGCCGAGCCTAAGGCTTTGATCGGCTTTGCCGGGCCGCGCGTCATCGAACAGACCATCCGCCAAAAACTCCCTAAAGATTTCCAGCGCTCCGAGTTTCTGCTCGAACACGGGATGCTCGACGCCATCGTCGATCGCCGCGAGATGCGCGATTACATCATTAAGCTGCTGAACTTTATGATGAATCCAGAAATCCAGCGCGACCCGGATGCATATGAAGAGCAGATCAAAACAGTGGCAAGGGACGAGTGACAAGTGACGAGCCTGGATTAGGCTTTTCGCCTTGTCACTCGCCACTTGTCACTCGTCACTGCCTTATGGATTTTGATGAAGCCCTGCGGTATCTCTTGAGCCTGGGCCATGAGACCGTCGCCATCAAGCTCGGTCTCGAAAATACGGAGCACCTGCTACGCGCGCTGGGTAGCCCGCAGGATGCTTTTCCGGCGGTTCAAATAGCCGGGACGAACGGCAAGGGCTCGACCGCCGCGGTGCTAGACCGTATCTGCCGCGCCGCCGGCATCAAGACCGGCATCTACACTTCCCCGCATCTCATCTCGATTACAGAGCGCATACGCACGGGCGGTCTTGAAATAACGCCGGAACAGTTCGCGCGGCTGCTCACGCTGGTCGGCGGCGCGGCCCGCAATCTTGTGGATCGGGGCGAGCTTATTGCGCTGCCGACATTTTTCGAGCACGTGACGGCCACGGCCCTGGTCGCCTTCAGGGAGTCTGGTGTCCGGCTGGCGATTCTTGAGACGGGTCTTGGCGGACGCCTCGACGCGACTACGGTCGCCCGCGCCGGCACTGTGGCCATCACGCCCATCGCGCTCGATCACCAGGAATACCTGGGCCGGACTCTGGCCGAGATAGCGGCGGAGAAGGCCGCCATCATTCGACCCGGTGTGAAGACGATCGTCGCGCCGCAGCCGCCCGAAGCTCTCGAAGTGATTCTCAAGCGTTGCGCCGCGAACGGCGTCACGCCGCGCCTCGTAGATTTTGAGATAAAGGTGATAGACGCGGATGAGACGGGTCGTCTGCGCGCGAGTTTTAAGACCGGGACGGACTATTACGAGCGGGTGCGCGTGGGCCTGCGCGGCCGTCATCAGTTGACGAACGCCGCCACCGCCATCGCCATCGCCGAGGCCCTGCGCGAGGACGGGCTCAGTATCCCGCGCGATGCCGTCCGAGAGGGCGTCGAATGCGCCGAGCACAAGGGACGATTGGAGCTGTGGGAGGGTCGGCCCTCGATCCTCTTCGACGGGGCGCATAACGCTGCGGGCGCTCGCGTCCTGCGCGCTTACCTGGACGAATTCGCACGGCAGCGGCCGATCACTCTCATATTCGGAGCGATGCGCGATAAGGCTCTGGACGAGATCACGGCGACTCTTTTTCCGGCGGCTGACCGTGTAATCATCACTAGGCCCGACATGGCGCGCGCCGCCGAGCCCGAAGAGGTCGCCCGCGTCGCCGTGCCGCCCGGCGCGGATTCGAGTAAAATCACGCTGGCGCGCGGGGCCTGCGAGGCGCTGAAAGCGGCGCGAGCGCAAACGCCGCCCCTCGGGCTTATTTGTATCACGGGCTCTCTCTATCTCATCGGCGAGTTGCAGCGCGCACTCCTTGAAGAGCGGGCGGCCTATCCACGTACATCATCGGAGCATTGAAACCTTATGGCTACACCTGAAATGGAGGCTCCGGAGCTTATCAGCAGCGAAGAGGTCTTTCGCGGTCGCATCTTCGATGTCTCGGTCGATACGGTGCGCGAGGGCGGTCAGACCTACAGGCGCGAGATCGTGCATCATCCGGGCAGCGCCGCCATCGTCGCCGTCTTTGACGATATGACGGTGGCGCTCGTCCGCCAGTACCGTCATGCCGTGGTGCGTTACCTGTTGGAGATTCCGGCGGGAACTCTAGCGTCGCCCGAGCGCCCGGAGGAGGGAGCGGCGCGCGAGTTGGAGGAGGAGCTGGGCTTCGTGGCCGGAAGCCTGGAAAAGCTCTCTGAGTTTTTCGTATCGCCCGGCTTCGTCGAAGAAAAAATGTGGGTTTACCTGGCGACCGATTTGACCGAGACGGCGCAGCGCCTTGAAGAAGACGAGATATTAGAGATAGTGCGCCTGCCGTTTGCGCGCGCGCTTGAGATGGTAGCCTCAGGCGAGATCGAAGACGGCAAAACGATCGTCGGTCTGATGATGGCGGCCGCACGCCTTGGAGTGGCCTCGCCCGCTCTTGAATAAATTTAGGAGGCTGGTCGTCAGGTTTGTCGCAGACAGGAGTAAGGACAGAGACGAAAAAAGGCATCGCGCCCGCGCAGGAGGTCGTCGATGATATTCCGCCGACTCCGACGCCGCGCCGCCCCACTTGGCTCAATTATCTTCATTCGGCCGTCGCCATTCCGCTCATCTACCTCTACACGCTGGTCATGGGAAGCATCTCTCTGACGCTTTCGCTTTACGACCCGGCGGGCTTGCGCCAGCACTGGTGCGCGCAGGTCTGGTGCCGCTTGATCGCGCGCACTGTGGGCGCGCGCGTGCGTGTGCACGGCCTTGAGAATTTACGCCCCGGCACATCTTACGTCTTTCTTTCCTCGCACCAGAGCTATATGGATATTCCGGCGATGCTCGGCTATTTGCCCGTACAGTTGCGCATCGCTGCGAAAAAGAGTCTCTTTCGCATTCCCTTTATGGGCTGGCATCTCTCGCGCGCAGGACACATTCCGATTGACCGCAGCTCAACCGAGAACGCTGTGACGAGCCTGCAAATGGCCGCCCGGTATATACGCGGCGGCATCTGCGCCTTTGTCTTTCCGGAAGGCACGCGTTCGCCCGACGGCGCGCTGCACGCTTTCAAGAAAGGCGGCTTCAAGCTGGCGATGCAGGCGGGCGCGCCCGTCGTTCCCGTCACCATCAAGGGATCGCGGCAGGTCTTGCCGAAGGACTCCATCATCTTCCGCCCCGGCCCTATAGATATGTACATAGACGCGCCCATCCCGAGCGCCGGCCTCACGGACGAGCATGTAGAGGCATTGATGGCGCAGGTACGAACGGCGATGGCGCGACACTTCAAGGGCAGGGATGAGGGATGAAAGAAGCACTACTCAACTTGAATAGCTACATTTTCATCCCTCCGCCCTTCGGCCCTCATCCCTTAGTTAGTTGACCGCTTCGCGTTAAGTCTCTTACACTTCTCATCATAGTGAATACACCGAAAGAATCTTCTTTTGTGACGCCTCTTCCGATTGACAGCTACGCCGCCGCCGCCGTTGATCCGGGGTTGATCGAAGCGCCCGCGTCGAGCCTTGCCGCGCCCAACCCGGACAACCCGCCGTGGGGAGTGTTGACGGCCATGCTGACTTGGCTGGGGAGCGTAGTGCTGCTGGTCGGGGTGCAATTTCTCGTCATCATTCCCTACGCTCTCTACAACTATAGAGGGCTCGGTATGGACGGCGCGGGACAATTTCTGCTGAAAGACCCGATGGCCATCTTACTGTCCGTCCTCTCGACCATACCGGCGCACGTCCTTACGCTCGGACTGGTGTGGGCCGTCGTGACGGGGTTCGGTAAACGTCCCTTCTGGCGCACTCTCGGCTGGGGCTGGAGCGCGAGCGTCGGGCCCTGGACCAGCATCGGATTGGCCGTGCTGGTGCTCGTCGTCGGCGGCTTATTGACCAGGCTTGTAGGCGGCGAGGCGACGGAGGTGGACCAGATCGTCGCCAGCTCTACGGGAGCGCGTTTCTCCATAGCGATTTTAGCGACAGTGACCGCGCCGCTCGTCGAGGAGATGATCTACCGTGGGCTGCTCTATTCCGCCTTGCAGCGAGTGACGGGCGTCGTCTGGGCCGTGGTCGTCGTTTCGTTTCTTTTCACGTTCGTGCACGTCTTTCAATATAGCAATAACCTGGGCGTCATCGCGGCGATCACTATTTTCAGTCTCTCGCTGACGCTGATGCGCGCCTACAGCGGGCGGCTCTTGCCGTGCTACGTTATGCATCTCGTCTTCAACGGGCTTCAGTCCGTACTCATCGTTTCCGAACCTTACATGCAGCAGCAGCAGCCGAGCGGCGGCGAGCAGAAGGCCGGCTTCTTTTTTCATGCCGTCAGCAGCCTGTTACAAAACCTGATCTGAAGCATGGCTTACGAGGTTGTCGTCGTCGGCGGGGGCATCGGCGGGCTGACCGCCGCCGCGCTCATGGCCGCGCGCGGCATGAGCGTGTGCCTGATAGAGAAGGAGTCGCGTGCGGGGGGCTGTGCCTCTGCGTTCGAGAAATTCGGTTACGAATTCGAGCAGGGCGCATCGCTCTACGCCGCATGGCAGCCCGGAGAGATTCACGAACGCGTCTTTGCGGAGCTGGGCGTCAACGCTCCAGAAGTGCGTCCGGCCGTCCCCGCT
>DASQYE010000350.1:0-5532 GCA_035639355.1 Pyrinomonadaceae bacterium | reverse complement strand
TTGAGGCAGTGCCGTTTCGCGGCATGGGCGTGCGCGCCTCCTACACTTACACCAACACCGACCGCTTCGTCACAGGGCAGGGCTTGCAGCGACAATTCGTCATTCCGAAGCACCTGTTCGGATTAAGCGTCAACGAGCGCTGGCGTTCGTTTCTCTTCAGCTTCGACCTCAACCGCACAGGCACGTATATCGCGCCGGTCGGCTTCCCGTCGGTCGTCCTCACCTTCGAGGGCTACACCAAGGCGGATGCGTTCGCTAGCTACGAGCGAAGATTGAGCGAGCGAGTAGTGCTGGTGCTGTTCGGCGGCGCGGATAATATCTTCGATGAAGCGTACTTCGAGAATGGCTTCAGAGCGCCGGGCGCGGTGGGCAGAGGAGGATTCAGCTTCCGCTTCTAGCCCGAAGAGCTTCAGCCCAGGAGCGGCGAACGATAGTTTCAGGTTGCAGGGACGTTATGCTTTCCGGCGTCAACTCTAGTGCGACGCCGCCGGAAAGCCTGGGCCTGCAACCTGAAACTTTTACGAATCCGTTTTAAAACTTAATCCACTGCGCGTTCGACATCGGCCTTGGTCAGGAAACCGCCGATGAGAAAGACTATGCCGAGCAGTAGATGTACGACGTGATCCATGCGCCCAAGTTCAAGCTGGCCCGGTATCACTTTGAAAAGGTTCGGGTCGGAACCCATCGCTTGCATGCCCGCCACGCTTGGAACCGCCGGGCCGCCCAGTACGAAGCCGCAGATGCCCAGCAGTAGATAGACGGCCCCGAAGACAATACAAAACAGGCGCGCTGCGGAGAGCGATCCGGCAAAGCCCAGGTAAAGAGCGGCTGCGCCTGAGATGATGTGCACGAGATTATGCACAACGCTCAAATGTGTGCCTAGAAAACCGGGCATAACAAAACCGATGATCCCTACCAACAAGAACACGATACCCAAAATCTTACAGATGGTTTTAGCCATGATCTTTCATTTCTCTCCTTTGCGAGAAAATGGTTGCGAACGCCTCCTGGCGGCAGCGGCCGCGCTCGCGCCGGCATTCCGCCCTTTGCGAAGTAAATACGTGTGCCTGTGTGAAACGGATTGTACACCAAAGTGCTTGCGTTATATGCAAAAGAATTATCACGTAAGGGTTTCGACCGCCCCTTTGTTGAGCACATATTTAGGCGGGTGCTATACTCGAAACCGTAAACCGTGCGATCAGCCATCGAAACGAGATATAACCATGAAGAATTTAATCTTTGAGCGTGAGCGTCGTTCGCACAGAAGCCGCCGCGCGCGCTCCGGTCGCTTCGCCTCAGCGCTCTTGCTGCTTCTGTTTCTGCCGGTCGCCGCTTCCGCCTACACGCTGGTCATGCGCAGCGGCCGCCGCCTTGAGATTCCCTCTAACTTCACGGTCACCAGCACAGTCCTGACGTACGAGGCCGCGCCCGGAATCAGCGTCACGCTGCAATTGTCGGGCGTAGACATCCCGGCCACCGAACGAATCAATAACGAGGCGGCGGGCAGCTTTTTAAGGCGGGCCAGCGACGGCCCGAACCGGCGCGAGGCTTCGCGGGAGAACGACCTGCCCGCGCAGGGGACGGGAAGCGCGCGCCGAACGATCACGAATCGCGAGCTGGAAGACGTGCGCCGGGCCAGGAGAGAGAGCGAAGAGGCGTACGAGCGCCGCGCGCAAGAATTGGGCCTGCCCTCGCAGGAAGAGGAGCGCCGCCGCCGTGAAGAGGAGGCGCAGAGGTTACGCGAGCTGTCGCGCCTGAGCGAGGAAGAGCAAGAGCAGGCGGAATCCTACTGGAGAGCGCGCGCAGGCGAGCTGCGAACAGAGATCACCGTCGTCGATGCGCAGATCAATTACCTGCGCGATCAGTTGGGTAACTCGCCGCGAACTCTGACCGCAGGCTCCTACAGCGTCCTGACGGTCACACAGCCCGTCTTCCCATTCAGACAGCGCGGCGGCCCTGGCCACGTGTTCCCGCGTCCTTTCTTCCCGCGCCCCGTCGGCCCAATCGGAGCGGGCGTCGCAGGGCCCCCGAGGCCGGGCAGAGCCATAGGCGTCGGCGGCGGCACGACGACTGGCCAAGTGGTGATCCGACATCCCGGCCCGTCCAGGAACGACTTCGGGAGGAACAACTTCGGCAGGCCGCCCGCGTTCTTCTCACCGGGGCTGATCGTGCCGCCCTTAGGGCACTTCGTCGCCTCGTACCCGGTTTACGATTCCTCTTACGAGCGCACGATTATGGTCACACGCCTGCGTGAGCTTGAAGCCGTGCGCGAAGGGTTGGCGGCGCGCTGGCGTCTGCTCGAAGACGAGGCTCGCCGAGCGGGGGCCATGCCCGGCTGGCTGCGCCCCTGATGAAAGTTGTCGGAGCGGGGCGGCTTTTTCTTCGCTCGAAGCTTGCACGGTTAATGGAGACCACGTATGGAGGCTCGGGAGCCGGAACTGATCGGCGCGGAAGAGGCTTGGCGACTCGTAGAGAGTGGGGCTGACCCTGTCTTTATAGATACGCGCAACGCGAAGCACTGGGCGCAGAGCGACGTGAAGATTCCGGGCGCGCTGCGCATCTGGCGCGAGGAGCTTGAGGCCAGGATTGACGAAGTGCCGCGCGGTCGGCCCATCATCACCTACTGCACCTGACACCGCGAGCATTCGAGCGCCCGTGCGGCGCACATACTGATGGCCTACGCTTACACGAATGTTCGCCCGCTCGCGGGCGGCATGAACGCCTGGCGCGACCTCGGCTACCCGTTGGAACCAAAAGAAGGAGAAGAGTAATCCTCCTATCAGCCGAAAAGCACGTTCGACTGGTGGGAGGATTACTGATGATTATGAAAGACGGTTGGGAAACAATCATCGGCCTGGAGATTCACGCGCAGCTCGCCACCGAATCGAAGATATTTTGCGGTTGTTCGACGCGCTTCGGCGACGAGCCGAACTCGAATACGTGCCCTGTCTGTCTGGGCTTGCCCGGCGCGCTGCCCGTTTTGAACGAGAGAGCTGTGGAATTGGCCGCGCGCGCCGCGCTGGCGCTCTCCCTACAGATCAACGAGCGTTCCATCTTCGCGCGCAAGAACTATTTTTACCCTGACCTGCCCAAGGGCTATCAAATCTCGCAGTACGACCAGCCTTTTTCCGAGCGGGGCGAGCTTGAGATCATGACGGCCGAGCGAGACGAAGCGGGGCATCCGCGCCAGTGGCGGCCGCACAGGGTACGCATCACGCGCCTGCACCTGGAAGAAGACGCGGGCAAGAACGTGCACGAAGGCTTGCCGGAAGTCGATCGCTACTCCTACATAGACCTGAATCGCGCCGGTACGCCGCTCGCCGAGATCGTCACCGAGCCCGACTTCAGCTCCTCCTGGCAAGCCTACGATTACGTCAACTATGTGCGCCGCGCTCTACAGTGGGTGGGAGCCTCAGACGCCGACATGGAGAAGGGAAACCTGCGCTGCGAGGCTAACGTTTCCGTAAGGCGCGTGGGCGACCCCGCGTTCGGCACCAAAGTCGAGCTGAAGAATTTAAACTCCGTGCGCTTTATGCAGCGCGCCATCGAGTACGAGATCGAGCGGCAGATCAACCTCATCGAATCGGGCGGGCGCGTCCGTCAGGAGACGCGCCTGTGGGACGATCGCGTGGGGGAGACGCGCGCTATGCGCTCGAAAGAGGAGGCGCACGACTATCGCTATTTCCCCGAGCCAGACCTTCAACCGCTCGTCGTCTCGGCGGAGTTCATAGAGAGAGTGCGCGCCTCTCTGCCAGAGCTGCCGGAAGCGCGCCGCCAGCGTTTTATGAATCAATACGAGCTCTCCTTCAACGACGCCTCGCAGCTCACGTCCGAGCGCACGCTCGCGGACTATTACGAGCAGGCGGCGCGGGCGGCGGCCAACCCTCGCGGCGCGGCCAACTGGATCAGGTCTGAATTGTTGCGCGAGCTTGAGACTACGGGCAAGGCGATTGACGTGTGTCCCGTCTCGCCGGAAGAGCTGGGCGCGCTCGTGCGCCTTATCGACGAGGGCAAGATCAGCGGCAAGCAGGGCAAGGACGTGCTGGTCGAGATGTGCGCGACGGGCAAGGGGGCCGAGGCCGTAGTCGAAGATCGTGGGCTCACACAGGTCAGCGATGCGAGCGCCATCGACCCGATCATAGATGAGGTGATCGCTTCTAGCCCGCAGCAGCTCGCGCAGTATCGCGCGGGCAAAGAAGCGCTCTTCGGCTTCTTCGTCGGCCAGGTCTTGAAAGCCTCAAAGGGCAAGGCGAACCCTAAAGTGGTCAACGAACGATTGCGCGAGAAATTAGACTCATAGGAGCAGGGAAGGGGATCGGGATGGAGCTGAACGGCAAGGCAGCTATAGTCACGGGCGGCACGAAGGGAATCGGTCGCGCCATCGCCTGGGCCCTGGTGCGCCAGGGCGTGAACGTCTGCATCAGCGCTCGGCATGAGGACGAGATCAAGCGCGCCGTCGCCGAGCTTGGGCGTGTGGGCGAGGCACGCGTGACGGGTATGGTTTGCGACGTGCGCGATTATGAGGAGGTGCGGGCGCTCGTCAAGCACACGGTCGAGGAACTGGGCGGCGTTGATATCCTGGTCAACAACGCTGGCATCGGCCTGTTCGGTCGAGTCGAGGATTTATCGCCGGAAGATTTCCGCGCCGTGCTTGAGACGAATCTGTTCGGCGTCTTCTATTGCTGCCACGAAGCCATACCGCAGATGAAGCGGCGCGGCGGCGGTGGCTACATCATCAACATCTCTTCGCTGGCGGGGGTAAATGCGCACCCGCAGATGGCCGCCTACAACGCCTCTAAATTCGGCCTCAACGGTTTCAGCGAAGCGCTCATGCAGGAAGTCAGGCATGACCGCATCAAGGTCAGCTACATCATGCCCGGCTCGGTCAATACTCACTTCGGCGACGATGAGCCAAGTGAGGAGAAGAGCTGGCAGTTGCAGCCCGAAGACATCGCGCAAGTTGTCATCGATCTGCTCAATCACCCGGAGCGAAGCCTGCCCAGCCGCGTCGAGATCAGGCCGAGCACACCGCCAAAGAAATAAGAGGGGCCGCTTCCGAAGTCCCCGGCTCGTAGGCTGCAATTCAAAGCTCGAACAATTCGATCGGAGGAGAGTGACTAGAGATGGAAGCCAGCGATGCCGCCGAGCACGTAGTCGAGGCCAGCGAGGGCGAGGGCCGAACCGAAGATGATAAGTTTCGGGCGCGCGCGGCGCTCATCATCGCGTTCATGGCGATGCTGCTGGCGATCACGAGCCTGGGTGGCGGTAATGCCGGCGAAGACATCATGACCAATAACATCCACGCTAGCGATACGTGGGCCTTCTACCAGGCGAAGAGCATACGCCAGACGGCCAATAAGCTGGCAGCCGAAGAGTTGGAGACGGAGTTGCGTATGCGCGGCGATCAGCTTTCACCGGAGATGCGCGCAGAGGTTCAAGGCAAGATTGATAAGTATAACGAGACGGTCAAGCGCTACGAGGATGAGCCGGACCAGCAAGACCCGAACAATCCTTTGAAAGGCGAGGGAAGAA
>DASQYE010000349.1:0-3603 GCA_035639355.1 Pyrinomonadaceae bacterium | reverse complement strand
CCCGCGTCGCCTACCGTGTCGGGTATGGCAGACGAAGCGTAGGCGACGATCGGCACTTTCATAGCCATCGCCTCAACCAACGGCACGCAGAATCCTTCGTGCTCGCTTGCGAACATGAAAGCGTTGCTCAACAGGTAGCAGGCTTTGAGACCCGCATCCGAAACCTCTCCGACGAACTCCACGGATTTCTCCAACAAGAGGAAAGCTATCATCTCGCGCAGCCGCGTCGAATAGGTTAGGAAAGCCTCTTCCTCCTTGCCCACGACGATCAAGCGGCTGTTCCTGTCATAATCATGATGGTACGCTGCGAACGCTTCGATCAAACTCGGATGCCCCTTGTGCGGAGCGACGCGACCGACCATCAATATGTTAGTCTTTCCGTCCCTGAACCGATCCAGCATTTCCAGATCGGCTGAGATGTCTTGCAGCCTGTCGATGTGATGAAAGGGTGGGACGACGAAGCTTCGGCCCTCGTCTGCTCCTTCATCCAACAACTCTCGACGGTTGTATTCGGAATCGGCCAGGTACAGGTCGCACCCGTGGCGAACGATCTCTCGAAGCTGCGACCGTCCGTCCCGGCACTTATCCGTGTGCCACTGGCTGATACCCTCGAAAAACTCGGGCGGCGTGACGTTATGATACTTGATGACAGTTCGGCACTTCACCTCTCTGAGCGATTCAAGGCCGGGGTCCCAGCCGATCGAGTAGTGATAAATAAGGATGTCTGCGGCATCCACCAGAAAATCTTTCAGCCCGGATGCGGGCCAGACTTTCGGCTCTTGAAAATCCTGCCCGCCGGCATAGGGCCGCGCCTCGTAGCCGCGCCGTTCGAGCGCGCCGCACATTCCAAGCACGTCGTTGCTGACGGCATCTCCCGTCGTGAGGTGTGAAGTTAGAACGGCGATTCGAGTCATCTATTAATCAACGGCGGCTTCACTCTGCTCGCAGGGACGAAGAAGCGAAATGGTGAAAGCTTCCCCGCCCGTACTAAATTCATAAGCGCAAGCTCTCTCTGTCTCTCGCGGCCCTAGGCGGGCGGTCGAGGTTCTTTCCAGCCGATGACGGCGAAATCGCGCGGGCTGAAAAACCAGCTATCCAGCATTTGAGAGCCCTCGTCCTGCCGGGCCGTAAAGGGGCTGCCATTGACCGGATGAAGATACTCAAGGTGAACGCGCGCGAAGCCCCTTTCGCTCAGTATGAATTGGACGGTTTCGGGAAACAGAGGCCGGCGGTGCGTCGGGTCGGAGTAGAAATTGCACGCGCCGACGACCAGGTTTTTCGGATTCGGAGTCTCGAAAATAACGAGCCCGCCGACTTTGAGCGTTCTCAAGGCTTCGTCCAGCAGCTCAATGAAAGAATCAAAATCCAGGTGCTCGATCAGGTGAAAAGCGGTGATCGCTCGAAGACTGTCGGGGGCGAGCCCGCGCAGGTAGGCCAGCGCATCCGCCTCTACGACCTCAAGCCCGCGCTCGCGGCATCGCTCGGCCATAACGCTGTTCGATTCCACGCCGCGCGCCCCCACGCCCTCTTCCTTCAATAGCTCAAGCCACTCGCCGCGACCGCAGCCGATGTCCAGCACGTCGCCGTTCGCGCCAGCCTCCCTGAGCAAAGGCAGATAGAATCTGAGTCCCTGTCTGACCTCCTCTACCGTGCCGCGAAAACGGTCTTCAAATGAGGCGTAGAGCTTATCCAGTGGGGGACGCCGCGCTGTGCCCTCCTGTGCAGACAGCGGCGGCTTCTCGTCGCGCGACGGTTGCGTCCGAGCGTCAGCCGCAGGCGTCGTGGCAAAGCCCGCGTCTTTCATCAGCCTGCGATCTTCGATCATCTCCTGCTGCTCGCGAAAAAGCGCCGCCACCTGTTCGTGCTGAAGGCGTGCGATCTCCTTCTGCCTGCCCGAAAGCTCGTTGAGCCCGAGCGAAAGAGAGTCCGCGAGTCGAAGATGCGCCTGGTTCACCTGCTCTATGTGCTCCTGCGCGTTTTGATTGCTCCGCTCAATGTAAGCCTGCATCTCCTCGCTCATTCGGTTCAGCCTGTCCAGCATCTCCCTGCTGGTATTATTTATCCCGTCCACCATCTGCTGGTTAGCGCCGTTGATATAGCCGATGATTCTCTCTTGCTGGGCTATGAGGTGGCTCTCGATCTGCCTCTGGCTGCGAAGCTGCACGGGCAGGCGGGCGAGCCCAACGGCTAGCTCCAAGAGGTAGCCGATCAAGGGAAGCCGGTACGCCCGCCTGATCATCGAAGGCAGCGCGAGCCCTTCGACCTCTACATTTTTGGAGCGGCCTTCGGGCGAATAGCGCAGGCTCGCCAGAATATCAATTTTATTGAAGCGGCCGCTGCGAAGCTGCTCCAGGTATTGCCTGAACCCCGTCTCGTCTGGCTCACGCTTGAGCAGCGCGCGATACGCATTCCAGACGAAGGCCGCGTCGTGAAAGAGCAACAGGTCGCGTACATGATAGCGGTCGTCATCGCGTGGGCTGAATTCCGGCTGTAGCGTAAAGCGCGAAATGGTCAGGCGCTCGCCGTGCGTCTCGACGCCGGAGGCGAGGCCGTCCACAGGGAAATAGTCCAGCGACGAACTGTCCAGCGAAAAACCGTCGAGCGCCAGGTCATCCCTCGATAACAGCTCGTACAGCTCTGTCGAGACGTTGATGAAAGAGCTATTGCCCTCGGCCTCGCGCCCGGCCACCGCCTCACGGATTCTGTTCTTTAACTCGGCGACATCGATTTCCAGATCGCGCGTTTCCGCGACTTCCGCACCCGAAGACCTGCGGCGCGCGTGAAAAAGCCCGTCGGCTTTAGCCATGGGCTGTAATTCCACAGACCAGCCTCTTTCTTCCAGAAAATCTCTCAAAGCGTAACGGTCAAAGATTTCATACACGCCTTTGACCTTCGCGCGCTCGGGCACCACTTCCGGCGCTATCTCGTGATACTCGCCGCAGATTTCCTCTACGATCTCCAGGTGTTTAGAGGTAAAGAGGATTGGATACTCAGACCCCTCGCAATCAAGCTTGAGCAGCCGAATCTTGTGCTGAAATCCGTCCGAGGCTTCGGAGAGAATATCATCGAGCGGCGTCGTCTCGACGGGTACACCGACGTTATTCCAGAGTAGGGAGAGCCCGCCCGTATCCAGATGACCGATCATAGGGTCGTTATAAAGCAGCTGTGGGGGCTCGTCCGAGCGCCATACGGCCCTGTTACGGCAGATAACCCGGTTATTAAACCGCGCCAGATTTTCAGACGCGACCGCGTGGTTGGCGGGATGCGCCTCATAGGCAAAGACCTTACCGGCCCCACGCAAGAGCGCGGCGTAGGAGAAGCTGCCGATGTGTGCGCCGATGTCTATGATGACATCCGAGCGGCGGAATCTGGGCGGCAGCTTATACTCGTTATGATCTACTACATACTGGAAGATGCCTAAATCTTCGGTTCCGGCGCGACCATAAAACTTTTGTCCGGTCAGAGAAAGATATTCGGTGAGCTCGATGGTTTCCGAGCCATCCGCCGTAACTTTGACGTGTGTTGTTGCCTCTGACATCATTTAAAGTCCGGGTCAAGGTGAAGAGCACAAAGGACATTCACCGAGAACTCGCGCCGACGCTC
>DASQYE010000348.1:0-3896 GCA_035639355.1 Pyrinomonadaceae bacterium | reverse complement strand
CAGGGTCTTCAAAGATGCCGACCCGGCGGCCTGAAACCGCGATGATGCGCCCGAAGATGTTCAGGCGCGCGCGCTGCAAACCGCCGCTGTCCTGAAAGACCAGGTCTTTGTTGTCGGTCTGAACCGTGATGGCCGTGATGACGCGCTCGTCCGATTGCTTGAAGAAATCGACGCGCATATCGAAGTTGAGCGGGTTGTCTTCGACTATACTGCCGGTCGTGCTGAGCGCACCCTCCAAATCTTTGAACTGCACCTGGGGCGGGCGCTGAAGATCTGCGTACAGCTGTAGACGCGAGAACGGCGAATCCTGTTCGCGTCCGTAGGGGTTTATCACTCCGCCCGCATAACCGTTAATTCTGCTTGATTTGTTCGACAACCCGAGCTGCTCGGAGAGCGTCAGGCCCGCGCCCGGAATGTTCAGCAGCGCATCCTTCTCCTCGGGCGAACGCGCGATTCTGTATTCGCCGGAACCGCTCGGATCGACGAACTCGATCTCGATGCCGGAGCCCACGCCCGGCAGGTGGCGATAGAACCAGACCTCGAACGGATAGGTCGTGGTGTTGCCGCCGCCGTGGTAGGACGGGCGGTCGTAACTGCCGCCGCTCGGGTGCGAATCGATCTCGTCCGCCTTGCCGTACATGATGTAGATGCGACCGCGATCAGTTTTCCAGCCGGGAATGCCGGAAGCGAAGTGCTCGTTGGCGTAGGCGATGCGCTCGTAATACTCCTCGCGAAACTCGTTCTCGTCCGTGTCCGGGTCGGGGTCGCGCCGCCGCCAGAAAATCTCTATGAACTGCTCGCGCTCCTCATCCGTCTGGAGCTTTTTGAATGCCTTCTTCTCCTCGTCCGTGATGATGTAGGCGACATCCTTTTCGAGCCAGTCTTTATAGGCTTTCTTCAGCTCGGGCTTGACGTTGCGCGGTTTGTCCATGGGGTTCTGGTCCGTCCTGCTATTCTGTGCCAGGACGAGGGGCGCGGCCAGTACCAGGATTAAGAATGACACCGTTAAGCGGCGTATGACGTTGCTATGAGACATAGTTTGGACTACTCCTGTAAAAACGCAGGGGAAGCAGCAGCGCTCTCTTTCTCTGAAACCGTGGGCTTACGGACTTTTAACAAGATGAACGAGAGAGCGTGCCGCCAGGGCTAAAACACAAGGCTGAAAAACCAGGGCACTTCAAGCGTGACCGAACCCGTACTCCTTAATTTTAGAGCCCGGCTCGGAATAGAGTCAAGATGCCGGAAAAAGGGCCAAAAGTTGCCTGGGAAAGCAGGGATGAGGGCCGCAGGGATGAGGGATGAAATAACGACGTTTTACCTTTCTTCATCCCTCATCCCTGCGGCCCTCATCCCTTACGACGTTGTGCGCGGCCTGCCGAATATCCAGGCGATGAAGATCGAGACGATGTAGAGCACCATCATGGGCGCGGCAAAGAGCATCATGTTCGGAATATCGTTGGTGGGCGAAAGCACGGCCGCCGCCACCAGGATCACGATCAGGGCAGTCTTCCAGACGCGCAGCAGGAGTCGCGCCGTGACGATGCCGATGCGCGCCAGCACGTAGGTGATCGCCGGCATCTGGAATACAAGTCCCATCGCCAGCATTACCAGGATAATGAAATCGAAATAATCGTCGGCCTTCAAGAGGAGCCGGAAATCCTGTCCCAATCCGAGCAGGTACTTGGCCGCCGGGGGAAAGATTATGCGGTAGGCGAATGCCGCGCCGATCACGAAAGAAATGGACGAAAGGATGATAAAAGGCCATGCGTAGGTGCGCTCGTGCGGGTAAAGTCCGGGCGAGATGAAGGCCCACACCTGCCAGAGCAGAAAGGGAACGGCCAGCACCACGGCCGCGTAGAGCGAGACCTTGACGTAGAGCGAGAAGGGCTCCATCGCCGTCGTCACGATCAACTTATCGTCTATCCCTGCGAGCGCCTGGGGCGTGGCATTGAAATCCAGGGGCAGTCGCACGCCCTTAGGGATAACGGTATTGCCCGCTAGCACGGTTTCATCCGTGAAGAGTCCCAACTGTCCAGACTGGTCGCGTGCGACGCGCGCCATCACGCTCGCGCCGGGCGGAATCATGCTCTCGCCGAGCTTGGTCGCTTCGCCGAAGACGTAGCGGCCTGCATCGTTCTCCTTGAGCGCGCTCAGGGGAAGGATTCTCTCCTGCCCTGTGAGCCCGCCGACGGGCAGCTCTCGGCGCTGCGCCTCGGCGAGCGCGCGCTTTACGGGCAGCGCCAGAAAGTTATAGATGTGATCGGAGACGAACCAGCAGGCGCAGAGCGCCACGAAGATGTAGACGGCGGAGCGTATCAGGCGGCTACGCAGCTCGTCCAGGTGGTCCAGAAAAGACATCTGGCCGCCGAGTTCTTCCTGGCGACCCTGGTTCGAGCCTGATTCTAAAAGAGTGGACATGCCCGGTTACGCGCGATGCGCCGCCCCCGTTGACCTTTTTACAGCCAGTCGCGCTTGCGCATCGGCTCGGAAGAAATAGTAGTAGTAGCCGCCTCCGGCGTAGCGTTTAAATCTGAGGGCGGTACGGAAGAATCAGCCGACGATTCAGCCTGCTCTGATGCGTATGAAGCATCGCCTGTGTCGGGAGTCGCGCCGCCGGTCGTCGCGGCCGCCGCCGTAGCCTGTACGGCACGCCTGCGCTCGACCGTGTCGCCGATGATCGAGTTATCCTCGGGCAGCATAGCTTGCTCGATGCGCGCCTCCTTCTGCCGCTCCTCCAGGGCCACCTCTTTTTCCCATGTGCGCTTGAAATCCTCGGACGCGCGCTTGAATTCGCCCAGGCTTTTTCCCAGAGAACGGCTCAGCTGCGGCAGCTTGCGCGGGCCGAACAGGATCAGCGCGACGACCACGATCACCAGCAGCTCGGTCGTCCCGAGACCTTCCAGAATGAATCCCAACATCATGGCTACCTTGCTTTCATTAGAGACCGGGCGACTTTGCGTCCGGCTCGGCCTCCATACGGACTAATGACGAGGAGGAGAAGAGAAGTGCATTAAAAATTCTACGCGCCGCTTCAATGCTGCGTCAAGCTGTCGAAGCGGTCGGGTTTCTTCCGGGCCGGGCGGAGGTCAAGCGCCGCTGCGCTAGGGCGGTCGGCTTCGCGGGCACGGAAAAGCCAGGGTTTTCAGCAGAAGATGAGGAGCAGGGGATTTTCAACACCGCAGATGCGGCAGCATGAAAGCAATGCTGTTGGAGAACCGTTTCGTGGCGACGCGGGGCGCGTGTGCGGGCCCTCAAGCGTCCTGGCCGTCGCCGCCGCCGTACTCCGGCGGGTAATAGATCACCTCTACGGCACGGCCGCCGACGCCTCTCGTATAGAAAGAGACGGAGCGGTCGCGGTGCTCTTTTACGGGGCGGCCCTCGCGCGCGGCGGCCGCTTCGAGCGCTTCGCGTGTTTCGACGCGCAGGCCCAGGTGCGGCGGGTGTTTGGAATTAGGCGGCAGGAGCGCGATGCCGAAGCCGCGCGCGTCTCTCAGCATGGCCCAATCCTCGTACATGGTCTCAAGCCGAAACCCTATTCTCAAATACTCTCGAACGTCGCGCTTGAGGTCTTCCGACTCAATGGCGATGTGATCCATCACGCCTTCAAAGCGCGCTTCCGTTTGCTCTTGAATCACTCCGTGCCCTCCTTCGCTCAAATGCCCGCGCAACGCGCGCCGAGCGCCCATCATAGCTTTCAATTCGTCGCCGCGCCTGGTTCATCCCTATTCCTGCTCGCGCCACGCCTCGCTGTAGCGTTCGCTGAACGTGATGCGGTCAAGCTCGAAGCACCCGGTATAGACTTTATCGGGCCGAGGCGGCGCGGCCTATGGCGAGCAGCGCGACGACCTGCGTGATTGGCTTCAACGGCTCGCCGCCGGGCCGCGTCTGTGGAATGT
>DASQYE010000347.1:0-3683 GCA_035639355.1 Pyrinomonadaceae bacterium | reverse complement strand
GGCCGTCCAGAGCTTGAAGCCCGTCTCCCCGGCCCGCTCGGCGCGCTCCCCATATGCCACGTG
The DNA here is from genome assembly GCA_035639355.1 of Pyrinomonadaceae bacterium. Taxonomy (GTDB): domain Bacteria; phylum Acidobacteriota; class Blastocatellia; order Pyrinomonadales; family Pyrinomonadaceae; genus DASQYE01. Next base: position 3,620 of record DASQYE010000347.1, on the reverse strand, counting down.
ATAGCCCTCGCGCCACCGTTCGACCATCGCGGGTATCACCTCGGGGGGGTCTTGCAAGTCTGCGTCAATGACGACCACGGCGTCGCCCGCCGCATTCTCCAGCCCCGCCGTCACCGCAACCTGATGGCCGAAGTTGCGCGAAAGATTAAGCACTCGTACGCTCTCGTCACTCGCCTGCAACTGCACCAGAATCTCCATCGTGTGATCCACACTGCCGTCATTAACGTAGATCAACTCGTGCGCCAGGTCCGGGATTTGCCCCAGCACACTCGTGAGGCGCTGATGCGTCTGCCTTAAGACAGACTCCTCGTTATAACAGGGGACGATCACGGAAAGTAGCATATCTTAGCACTTCGGTCTTTAGACCGTTCGCCGCCGGAAAAGATTCCTGTGAGCCTTGACCGGCTACTCTTCTCGCTTATCTCTGTCGTTCGTCCGAAACCAGCGGACGAAGCGATGAACGCCTTCTTCGATCTGCGTTTGCGGGTTGTAGCCGAGCAGGCGTCGCGCCTTCGTGATGTCCGCGAAGGTCTGCGGCACGTCGCCTGGCTGAAGGGGCTGGCGATCGATGACGGCCTGTTGGCCCAGCTCCTTTTCAAGCAGCGCGATCAGCTCTCGCAGCTCGACCGTGCGCGACTCGCCCAGGTTGATCGTCTCGTAGTCGCTAGCCGTGTAATCAATGGCGGCGCGCACCCCGGCGATGATGTCGTCTATGAACGTATAATCGCGCCGCGTTCGGCCGTCGCCGAAAACAGGAATCGCCTGCCCACGGCTTATGAGCCGGGCGAATTTGTGTATCGCCAGGTCGGGCCGCTGTCGCGCGCCGTAGACGGTGAAGAAGCGCAAGGCTATGCATCGCAGACCGTACAGATGCGAATAGGTGTGGCAGAGCAATTCGCCCGCCGCCTTCGTGGCCGCGTAAGGCGAGATGGGCTGGCGGATGGGGTCGTCTTCGCTGAACGGTACCTTGGCGTTGATGCCGTAGACGGATGAGGACGAGCCGAAGACGAACTGCCGCGTGCCTTGGGCGCGGGCCAGCTCAAGCAGGTTGAGCGTCCCAGTAATGTTTGTCTCCGCGTATAGTCGCGGCTCGCTCAAAGACGGGCGCACACCGGCGCGCGCCGCCAGGTGCACGATACAGTCGAACTGCGTCTCGTCGAAGACGCGTTTGAGCCCCGCGTGGTCGCGTATGTCCGCTTCCACCAGCCTGTACGAGCCGCTCTGGAGATGAGCGCGCACGTTTTCGCGCTTCATACCGGGCGCGTAGAAGTCGTTGAAATCGTCAACGACCGTCACGCGCCAGACGCCTTCGCCCAGCAGCCTGTCAACCAGGTGCGAGCCTATGAAGCCCGCCCCGCCCGTCACCAGAATATTTTGCATGATTAGTGCTCGATCATCCGTAATCCACACTCTGCAATCAGCCGCCGGTCTTCAACAGCTCCGGGATAACTGGCGACCGGGTCAGCCTAGTTTTACTTCCTGGCGTAAATCCATAGATGCCAGCCCCAGCGCGAAGCGAGTCGCGCTTCCAACGGGCGCGGCAGCAGTCTCCCCATGACGGGCAGCCATCGCTTGTTCAAAAAATAGGTGCGCAGCTCCACCTCTGCGAAATCCTTAAAGAGCGCGAGGGCTTCGCGGCGCGAGTAGACGCGCGCGAGCGGATTGCCGGCCCCGTCCGTGTGCCGGTTCAAGAACTCGCCGGGCGCGAGATAGCTCTCTGCGTCCTCCTTTATGTGCCGCGCGTGTTCTCGAAGCGAATCAACAGGCTCGCCCGTCAGGCGATGCACCAGCTTCAAGCCTCTGTCGTATTTGAGCAGGCGCGCTCCGGCGCGGCGGAGCAAGCGTATGTTGACGCGGTAGTTGTATGAATCGCGATGATAGAGCATGACCACGGCGCGACCGCGCGGGCGCAGCACGCGATGAATCTCCCGGACGGCGCTCTCGGTATCCGGCGTGTGATGCAGCACGCCATGCGAATAGACCAGATCGAAAGATTCGTCCGCGAAATCCAGTTTCTCGGCGTCTGCGGTGAGAAATCGCCCCGGCAATCCGAACAACTCGAAACGCTTGCGCGCCAGCTCAATCGCCGCCTCCGTCAAATCGACGCCCGTATAATCGGCCCCAGCCTGTGCGAACTGCGCGCCGTCCGTCCCCAGCCCGCAACCTATCTCCAACACGCGCAAGCCCCGCGAAGACTCGAAACCGGCCGCCGCCGCAATATGCCACTCCTTCGCGTAGCGATGCTCCTCGACGCGCTCATAAAAGAGGCGCGTGCCCGGCTCTGCGTCGCTGAACTTCGTGCCGCAAGGGTTCGCCTGCCAGAAGGCGCGTACCCTATCCTTCAATGTCGAACCGGCTTCAGACATAAAACAAAGCGGTCATCGCAAACACGCGACGCAATCTACGACGCGCATAGAGCAGTCCACTGCGTGCACACGCAAACGTAGAAAATTATCATGCCCTGCGCGCCACCGACAAGCAGCCGCGAAAGGGGGTAGTGTCTTAAATCTGTGTTGCTGGATTGGGTTTATTTTCGAGAGACGGTAACGAGAGCGACTATAAGGCCAAACAAGCTAATTATGGCTGTTAGAACCGGAACGATTATTTTAACCCACCACTCAACATTCTTTCGCCTCTCGTCTTTTATTAACTTACGCGCTCCTGCTTTCCCAATATCAGTTAAGTAATGGCTTACGGCTTCGGGTGGCAAACTCCCGTCTTCATTGTCATTCCACCACCAACTAGTTGTCATTGGAATTTCAAGACCTAGACGCTGGGCTTTTCTAAGCAGTACTCTTGTGTCTAAAGCATCTAGTTGAAATTTGGCGTAATTGAGTTCCCGTTGTAGTTTGAATCGAACCTCTAAATATTGTGAGTGGTCAGGAATCTTCTCTCGAAGTGTAGGTAACTTCCTCTGTATTGAGTCAATTTTGTTTAGTAACCCGCGCCGCTTTTTCCATTCATCAAACATAATCAGACTATAAGGGTGAAGGCTCGGCGAACCATTTTCTAAATCTAGCCCTTTTGTGTCCCATTCGCTGTAAATTCAACAGTTTAAGGAGTTGCGTCGGCCTCTCCTTCGGTCACGGGCCCGTTCAATTAATCCCTACCGCCATCTAAGGGGACGCAGCCGGAGCGCCGAAAGGATCAAAAGTGTCAGAGGCGGGCCCAACAGAAGGCCGGGGCAAGGATCATTAGTTGATGCACAGCCCCGGCCGTACCTGAGCGGCCAGACGCGCCGCGCTCTGACTGTCGCTGTCGGTTTCGAGCCTGCCGCTGCTATCGAAAGCGCATGGGCCCGCGTGCGCGGCGCGGCGGCTGATCGCTTACCTTTGCGTTCCGATGATTACTTGAACGATACCGCTGATGACACCGCTGATGAGACCTAGCACGATGGCGACGATGAACCACGTCTTTGCTTTCGCGGACGCGTTCAACGCGCCCTGTATGTCGCCGGCGGCGATCTTGCTGTTAACCTGTGTGGCGTAGACGATCGAGACCACTCCGGCCGGCAGACAGCAGCAGAGCGTAGTGATGATCGCCGGAACCAGATAGTTAGGGATATTCGCAGGCGGAGCGTTCGGGGGCGGCGGTGGCGCCCAGCCGGGGGCAGGTTGCTG
>DASQYE010000346.1:0-5430 GCA_035639355.1 Pyrinomonadaceae bacterium | reverse complement strand
AGCCTGCACGCGCTCGTGGCTGGCCCCGACCCACTCGCCCCCAAGCTCGCACACTAGCTGGGGGTTCTCCTTGAAGCTGAATGAAAGGACGCGGCCACCGAGCCTGTCCCTGGCTTCGAGCACCGTCACGCGCCAGCCCGCGCGCCTGAGCGCGTAGCCTGCCGCGAGGCCCGACAGGCCCGCCCCGATAATGATGCAGGAGGAAGGCGACCGCCCCGTTCGATTGCCGGAAAGAAGGGGCGCGCCGAGCGCCGCCGCGCCCGCGTACTTTAGAAACTCGCGGCGCGTAGGTCTCTTCTCCGGTTTCAACTGTTCAGCATAATTTTTCATCGCCGTGAACCTGCTAGAGAGTCGAAGAGAAGCCGTTTGAAAAAGAGTCTCCGCTCGTAGGCGAAGCGGGCCGTTCTATAGCGCCCCGGTAGAGAGCCCTATATTTCTACCAGATGTCCTGGGCTATCAGATCGTCGTAGGTATCGCGGCGACGAATGAGATCGACCCGTCCGCCTCCGGCGCGCACCATCACGGCGGCGGGCAGCGGGCGGCCGTTGTATGGAAACATCTGCGCCAGCGAGTACGCGCCGCTATTCAAGAGCGCGAGGACTTCGCCCGGCCTCACCTCGGGCGGCAAACGGCGGTAGTCGGGCAGGCGTCCGCCGCGCTCTATATCGAAATACACATCGCCGGAATCGCACAAAGGCCCGGCCACCTTGTACTCGGCCAAGGCCAGCGCGTCTGCGCGCGAGGCCGAAACGAGGTGGTAATACCACTTGTAGTTGTTCATCGAAAGCAGGAGGTTATAACCGGCGTCCGTCAACAGCCACACGTCGCCGGTCTCGGGCCGCCGCTTGATATTACGCACGGTGGTGAGCACCAGCCCCGCGTCCGCGATCACGCTGCGTCCGGGTTCGAGCAGGATCGTGACGCCGTCCAGCAAGTGCGCGGCCCCGGCCACGCGCGCCGATTCCCGCGCGACGCGCAAGGCCGCTGCGAGCACCGTCGAGGGCTCAAGCTCAGCGCCGAGCATGTCTCGCTCGTGCTCGGGCAACTGGTCTGCCTGCGAGCGGTCGCGCAGGTAGTTGACGGGAATGCCGCCACCCAGGTTGATGTGTTCGAGCGTGTGGCCCGTCTCGCGCTGGACGCGCAGGAGGTGCTCCCACATGGTTTCGAAGGCGGTGGCGAACGGCTCGACATCGGGCGTCTGCGAGCCGACGTGAATATGTATGCCGCAGACGTGGACGAGCTCGGGATGGCGCAGCGCGCGACGGAAGGCTTCGAGCACTTCCGAAGAAGAGATGCCGAACTTGGAAGTGAGCAGAGCGGTCTGCAACCCCAGGTGTGAGCGCGTGCCGATCTCGGGTACGAGCCGCAGGGCGATGCGCGCGCGCCGCTTCAGCTTGCGCGCCGACTCTTCGACAAGCTCTATCTCGTAGACGGAATCGACGTTGATCGCATAGATGCCAGCATCGACGGCCTGATCTATCTCCGCGCGCGTCTTGCTCGTGCCGTTGAAGATAAGCTGTTGCGGAGAGAACCCCGCGCGCAGCGCCTTGAAGAGCTCGCCGCCGCTGTTCACCTCGGCGTCAATCCCGGAGTCCAGCACCGTCTTGAGCACGGCCATGTTGGAGTTGGCTTTCGAGGCGTAAAAGAAGCGGATGGGATGATCGAGCGCGGCGGCTGCACGCCGCAGGCGTTCGATGTTCGAGCGGATGCGCGGTTCCGAAAATACGAACAGCGGCGTGTCATGCTCCGCCACCAGAGAGAGCGCATCGACGCCGTCGATCGTCAGGTGGCCGCCGCGCGTCTCCAGAAACCCTTCGATCGTCCATGCCGGAGCGGCGGCGGCGGCAAGTTGCGTCGTCATTAAATCAGGACTCCGTATGAAAAGTATCAGCGAGCAGGATGAACGCAAGCGAAGATAGTCTGGACACGAGAGCAGCGTCAAGGGAAAGGACGAACGCGCTGGAATAGCGGCGCGAAAAACCCCTTCGGCGCGCGCGCAAGGGGCGGCGATTCCGGTCGCCTCGCGCCGCTTGATCGGCCCATACGGCATGAGCCTTGGCAGCAGACAGGCTCAGCCGCCGATCCGCTTGATGGTCTCTTTGATCTGCTTGTAGTGGCGCTGCTCGTGGTGTCCCGCGAACGAGATGGCGCGCACGCCGTCGAATGTGCCCAGGGCGGGATGCTTCATGGAGAGCTGTTGAAGTCGTTCGCGGCCCAGCTGCGTGCCGAATTCTTTGAGGCGGGCGCGCACGCTCTCGTAATTGGCGATGACCTCTTTTTTGGACGGAGCGTCGAGCGGCTCGACCGCTTTGGGCGCTTTGACGCGAACCACGCGCGAGCCTACGAGCAAGGCGACGGGGATCAAACGCTGTAGAAGTTTCATGCGTCGGGGCGGAGCGTCGAGCGCCCGCTCAAGCTGCTCTATGACGCGACGCTCGACCAGGCAGAGATGATGCACGATCTCCGCTATGCTCCAACGGTCGGGCGAGGGACGGCGCGCAAATAGCTCGTCATCAAGCGGCGCGATCATGTCGAGCAGCTTCCGATGCGTCGCGTCCAGACGCGCTATCTCTTTTGCAATCGTTCCCATCCCGTTCGAGTTCTCCTTCTTCACTGATCGGCCGCAATCGTGCAGGCCCCGCAGCGCGCAGAGAGAGAGCGCGCGCGCTACGGGCGGCCACGGGTACGAGACTCTAGCACGAGAGCGCGTCTAGCCCTGTAATTGTGCCATCAGCGCGGCCGGATTCCAATAGGCCCGCACGGTTTGAATCTTGCCCGCTTCGTCGATCTCGAAGATGTCTATGCCCTCGAAGACCACCTCGCGGCCTTTGTGGCCCACGCCGCGCCCAGTCCATTTGACGGCGGCTTCGCGGCCCACCACGAAGACGTTGTCTTCGGTCAGCCCGACCTCGCGGAAGGCCCCCGCGATGCTCTCGAAGAAGAGGCGCAAGGCTTCGTGCCCTCGGGCGGGCGGGGCCGCAGGATCGTGACTGACTCCGTCTTCCGCGAAAGTGGCGACCCAGCGGGCGGCGTCCATCGCGCGCGTCGCGGCGAAATAATCGGCGACCGCCTTTTGTATCAGCTCGTTTGACATTGCTTCTGTACCCTTTCTCGTTCACGTTCTTTAAGGACGCGGCGCAATATCTTGCCCGCAGGCGATTTTGGAATCTGCTCGACGAACTCTACGAATCGAAGCTTCTTGTAGGGGGCGACGCGCTCGGCTATGTACTCCATTAGCTCTTCTTCGCCCACCTCCTTTTTGAGCACGACGAAAGCTTTCGGGACTTCGCCTGCTTCCTCGTCCGGGCTGGGGATGACGGCCGCGTCCGCCACGCACGGATGAGTCAGCAGCACAGCCTCAAGCTCGGCGGGCGCGACCTGAAACCCTTTATACTTAATCAGCTCTTTCAGGCGGTCAACGATATAGAAATGGCCGTCCTCGTCCGCGTAGGCGATGTCGCCCGTATGAAGCCACCCGTCCGCATCGACGGTCTGGGCCGTCGCTTCGGGGCGATTAAGATAACCCTTCATCACCTGCGGCCCGCGAATCCAGACTTCTCCCCTGCCTTTGAGTCCCTGCTCCGTGCCGTCCTCCGTGCTCACCAGCTTGCACTCCGTATTGGGCACGCAGATGCCTACGGAGCCGGGCTTCGCTCCCGTGGTATCGAACGGAGTGATATGCGTCGCGGGGCTCGTCTCCGTCATGCCGTAGCCCTGTATGACGCGACAGCCGAGCCGTTCCTGGCAGGCGCGCGTGAGGTCTTCGCCGAGCGGGGCCGCGCCGGAGAAGATGGTCTTCAGACGTGAAAGATCGTACTGCTCGATAATAGGGTTCTTGGCGAGCGCTAGCACGATGGGCGGGACGAGATGGGCCAGCGTAACGCCGTGCTCCTGCGCGATCGTCAGGAACTGCTCCATCTCGAAGCGCGGCACGGTGATGATGGTCGCCCCGGCGTACAGGCCCAAGTTCATAATGACGACCATGCCGTAGATGTGAAACATCGGCAGCACGCAGACCAGCGTATCTTCATGGCTGACGATTCGGAACGCTCCGACCTGTAAAAGATTGGCGACGAGATTGCGGTGCGTGAGCATCACGCCTTTGGGCAGTCCCGTCGTCCCGCTCGAATAGGGAAGCGCCACCAGGTCGTGACGGGGATCGATCTCGACGGTGGGCGGCGCTGCGTCCGTTTCGAGCAAAGCGGCGAAGGGCGTCGCCCCCTCTGCCTCGCCGAAGACGAATATCTCTCGCACGCCCGCCTCGCTCGCGGCCTCCTCGGCCCTGTCCATCAGCTGCGGCACCGTCAGCAGGTACTTCGCGCCCGCGTCCCTGAGCTGGTGCGTGACCTCCTCTACGGTGTAGATCGGGTTGATGGTCGTGTTGACGCCGCCGACTGTGGCGACGGCGTGAAAGGCTATGGCGTACTCGGGACAGTTGGGGCTGTAGATGGCGCACACTTCGCCCTTCTGAAGCCCTCGCGCCGAAAGACCCGCCGCGACGCTTCGCACCGAACCGGCCAGCTCCGCGTATGTGATGCGGCGGCCCGTCGGCCCGTCGATCAGCGCCGCCTTCTCGCCCCACCGCCCGGCGCCCCGAAGCACAAACTCCGTCAGCGCCACATCCGGAATCGTCACCTCTGCATGAGGACTGCGAAAGATCATCGACGTAAGGGATGAAGGATGAGGGATGAGGGATGAAAGGGGTTGAGTAGTTGATTCACTTGAAGAGTGATTCAATCATTCATCCCTCATCCCTCCGCCCCCATCCCTCCGTCCCGCCTCCTTCCTTTCTCTTGATTATGGCCGCCGGGGGCGTTTACATTCACACTTGATCCGCCGACAGTGATACATTTGTCTGCAAGAAAGGTACGAGATGAAAGATCAAAACGGTTCGCCGTCGGTCGAAAAAACCCGCTTGAATATGGATGAGAACGGCCCCAGGGAAGATAATGAAGAAACGACACGCGCCGAGGAAAGCGACGACGCGGCCGAGCCGGATGCGCCGACCGCTGCGGAAGAGAACCAGGGGATGTCCACTATTCTCGGCGCAGACCCCGTGTCGGGCGTCCAGGATGATGCGAGCGATGAATAAAGAACCGGAAAGCTCTGGATAAATCGTGCGCTATTCTAGCATACGAGCGCCGGAAAGTTTCACGATCATTCTGCTGGCGCTTTGGCCTAACCCGATGTGAACGCCGATGACCGAGCCGCCTTCTCCTCCTCGCGCTATCTATATCGTGTGTCTCGCCAGTTATTTCAAGGGCGGGGAGTTCATACGCGAGTGCAAACGGCGCGGGTGCCGCGTCGTCCTGGTCACGAAGGAGAAGCTGCTCGGCGAGGACTGGCCGCGCGAGAGCTTGGACGAAATCATCAGCCTGCCGGACGGCGCCGGGCCCGAAGCTTTCATACACACCGTTACCGACCTTGCGC
>DASQYE010000345.1:0-17322 GCA_035639355.1 Pyrinomonadaceae bacterium | reverse complement strand
GCGCCGGCCGCTTGGATGCCGAACGCCGTGGACAATATTATTCCCGCGAGCATTATGGCTAAGATTCTTCTGAACATGACTGGTCTCCTACGGTATAAAATTCCAGATCAAATTAATTATTGGCAACGGCCGTGCCATAATCGGCAATGCGCCAGGAATGAGGAAGAGGCAAGATAATATTCAAGAACCGGGCCGATCACAATCACCGGCGGAGCAGTCATATTCTTTCCATAGCCGCCATTTTATTGCGCCGCCGCGAGAGTTGTTCGCCACGTATGTCCCTATGTCTTAGTCGGCAAGTTGTATGCTATAACCTGGCTTCGGCGGCGCGCTCGACTCGGGTTGATTCGGGCGTCAGGCGACGATTCTTACGGGAACAAAGACACAAGGCCAGCGTTCAAAGCACTAAACCGTTATCTTGACTGAGGGAGATGAGAAGATGAAAAGAGTTCTTGTCGTCGTAGCGCTAGCGTTCATCACCTCGTGCGTTGCTGCGAGTCAAACGCTCGACCCGCAAGCCGAGCGGGGCAAATCCGAACAGGAGCTGATCGCATTAAGCGTGGAGTTTGTGAAGGATTCGTTCGGAGTGGTAGCCGTAGAGATTGGCGCAGAGAAGATGACGCCTCATGGCCGGATGTCCACGGCGACGGTCAAAGACCAATGGGAAGCCGCAGGCATAAAGGATACGAAGGTTAGCATTAAGGGCGATAAGGCCTTGGTGACGGGTAACGTGGTGTTCAATGCTCCGTCATCTCAAGGTAAAACCCCGGACAACTCCACCGGCGTCATAATTCATTTCGTTAAACGGAAAGGTCTATGGAAATTCTCCAGAGGGTGCTTCGGAGAGTGTGGTGAGCGGTAGTCATACCTGCGCCGACCGCCTCATCTTTAAGATAAAGAGTCGGCCCCAGGTCTTATTCGCTTCGTCATCGAAGAATCAATCAGAGTTTGAAGAGGACTCGCGCGATTCTTCATTAACCCTCTCGCGCGCGCTTCAAGAGAAAGCCTGGATCATCTTTAAACATACGGGTGAGGGAACCTGTGCGACGTGGCCGGTCGGCGTCAGGGTTCCGTTCGTCGCTGCGATGCGGAAGACGACTATCGTGTCCGATTTCTGGTTGGCGACCAGCAGATACTTCCCCGTAGGATCAATGGCGAAATTGCGCGGAAAGCTGCCCTGTGTGGGTTGATGCTGAACGTATTGAAGCCTGCCGGTTTCTTCGTCGATGGCGAAAGCCACTATGCTGTCATGCCCTCTGTTCGAGCCGTAGAGAAATTTTCCCGAAGGTGTGATGTGAATGTCAGCGCAATAATTCGCGCCTGAGAAACCGTCGGGAAGGGTGGTCACGGTCTGCACCGCGTTTAGCGCGCCGCGCGAGCCGTCGTAAGTAAACGCCGTCAAGGTAGAATCCAACTCGTTAATGACGTAAGCGTATCTACCGTTCGGATGGAAGGTGAGATGGCGCGGCCCTGCGCCGGGCTTGAGCGCGATCCAGGGCTCTCGGTTAGGCGTCAGTTTCCCTCTCTTCGAGTCGAACCGGTAAATCATGATCTTGTCAACGCCCAGGTCGGCGGCGAACGCGTAGCGATTTGCGCGGTCTAGGACGATACAATGCGCGTGCGGGCCTTGTTGTCGTTCGGGATCGACGCTCGCGCCCTGATGTTGGGCCATATCGGTGGCCGGGCCCAACTGGCCGTCACGCTCGACGGGCAGGACGGCGACATTTCCTCCAACGTAGTTGGCGACGAGGGCATACTTTCCGGTTTTATCTAACAGGACATAGCAGGGCGCGCCGCCCCTTGAGGGCTGTTGATTCAGGAAGGTTAAGTCTCCGGTCTTACGGTCGATCGAGAATGCGCTCAGGGCTCCACTCGGCTGACCGGAAAATTCCTCGACCTCATTGACGGCGTACAGGTTGCGTCTATGCGGGCCGATCGCCAGGAAAGACGGATTGACGACTCCCTTGGCAGTGCTGGAATGCCTCAGCTCGCCCGTCGATAGATTCATGCGGTAGAGATAAATCCCTTCGCTTGCACCCGAGGTATAAGTGCCGACATACAAAAGCAGCTCCGGCGGCGTTCGGTGCGGCCATATTCCTGCGCGCAGGTTGAGGGGCAGAAGGAGCAGCCCGGCCGATTTTATAAACGATCGCCGCGTCGGATGATCTGGCATAGACACTCCCTTTTACCGGCCGGGCTGCTCCTTGTTCTGGGCCGCGAGTTGTTTGACACGCTTTGTCCATTCCGCCTGCGTCAGGGTTTTCAGTTGCGGCAGCTCGTAAGCGGCGATGACCAGCTCCTTAACGCCGGGGATGACGGGGAATTCAAGAGCGGCCTTGGGCTTCGCGGCCTGCTCAAGCGCGGCCAGACGCGCGTCTCGCCATTCGGCGCTCGGCGTGACGCCTCTCGTCAGGAAGGATAAGGCTTCGAGCCCGGCAGTGCCGATTTCGGATAGATCGGCGGCGAGCGGCCTGGCCTCATGCAGTGCGGGCGAGCCGTCGATCATCGCCGCCAGCTCGGGCCCTGCGTTGCGCCACCCGGTCAGAGCGTCGCGAATTTCCCTTGAGCCGGACTCGAAGCGTGGAGCGTCCGAGAGCAGACCGTCAACCAGTGAAGCGAACTTTCGCGCCGCTTCGCTATCGGGCCGCGCGGCGTCCACAAGGCCCGTCAAAGGACTGAGCATCGTCTGCGGACGCTGCTGATTGCGCCTGTATTCCTTGACGGGCTCGACGATTGACACCAGCGTTTGAAGCGCCGCCGTCTCCTTTCCCCCAGCTAATCGTCTGAGCATCATCGACTGGTTCCTCAAGTGAGTGAGCCCCAGCTCCTCCAACTGCAAGCTGATAACGTCCAGGCGGCGATACATGTCCTCGACATCGTTTACTTCGCGCGGAGACCACAATCTTTCTGCGATTGCAGCCGTGCGCGGCCAGATGCGTGAATCTATGGTCTCGGGCGTCACCCATTCGCCCCACATCGTCGCCTCTCCGCCGAGAACGTGAGCCGCTTCGGCTGCCGTCAGACCGCTATCGGCCGGAAGCGGATCGTTAAGGTAGTGTTGAGAGGCGGGGAAAATAAGGTCTATGTAGTAGCCGTTCGAGAGGACGCCGTCATAGCCTCGCCTCGCGGCTTCGGCCAGTGCCTGCGTACCGCGCCACGAGTGTATGACGACATCCTTGGGAAGGTCTGGCTGAAAAATCTCGTCCCATCCCATCATCCTCTTGCCGTGCTTTTTGAGGATTCGCAGCAGCCGTTGATTAAAATAGGTCTGGAGGGCGTGATTGTCCTTGATCCCTTTCTCCTTCATGAAGGCTTGAATGCGCGGATTCCTGTCCCACTGCTTGCCCTCGTTCTCGTCGCCGCCGATGTGCATGTAAGCGTCTGGAAAGAGCGCCGCCATCTCGCCCAGGAAACCGTCCAGTACTTTGTAGACTTCCTCGCGCGTAGGGTCTAGCGCAGGCTCGAAGATTCCAGCGCGGCGCTCGATCGTATAGGGCCCCGGCGCGCTTCCAAGCTCCGGATGCCCGACCAGCCAGCTTGTCGCATGCCCCGGAATATCAAACTCCGGCACGACGCGTATGCCACGCTCACGCGCGTAGGCTATGACCTCGCGCGCTTGCTCCTGCGTATAGTAAAGACCGTCGGAGCCCATCTGGTGAAGCTTCGGAAATCTTTTGCTCTCGATGCGAAAGCCCTGATCCTCCGTCAAGTGCCAGTGCAGCACGTTGAGCTTGACGGCGGCCATCGCATCCAGGTTGCGCTTGATGACCTCCATCGGCTCGTAGTGCCGACCGATGTCTATCAATACGCCGCGCCAGCGAAAGCGCGGCTTATCCTGTATCTGCACGGCGGGGATGAAGTATCCCTCGCGGTCGCTTTCGAGCAGTTGCAGGAAGGTCTCAAGCCCGCGCATCGCGCCCACAACCGTCGCGGCGCGAAGGACTGCCTGTTTGTCCGATACTTCGAGCGCGTAGGACTCGTCCTCGTCTACAGACGGCAGGGCTTTGCCCTGGCCCTGTGCCTCTACTACGAGCGTCGCGGTGTTGGCATCGGTCGTCAACCCGCGCTGAAACTCCATCACTGTGCGCCCTTCGAGTCGCCTGACAACGCGGTCTATAGCCGCCTGCAAGCGGCCGTCCATGTGCCCCCTGGCGGCGACCGTGAAGGATTTGGCGATGGGCAGCCTGCCGGGAGTAAACCGCACGGAGGCAGGCACTGGCATCAGGTTGTGGCGGGTCAAGGCTTGAGTGTTCGGCGCGGCGTCCTGGGCAGCGACTCTCAAAACACAAGACAAGAGCAGAAGAATTGACAGGTATCTAATCGCTTTCATTTGCTCCTCGACGAACCAGATGGAACTGGCCCGAGTTTGGTTTGCGGCACAGGCCGAGCGCGCCGGGCGGATGGCCCCGAATGGCTGCCGGTACAGGGCGCGCGGGGCGCTCAAACAGCCCCCTTAAGCCGGCGCGGCGCACGCTCGGGCCGAAGCGCCGTATGCAAGCTATGTCCGAGTTAAAGCAGCGGGAAATGCAAGAGACGAACTTAAACCGAAGACTAATGATTAAATCAGATGGTGCTCGCTCGTCAATCAAAATCTGCTTGACGCCGCACGCGCGCGTAAAGGCCGAGCCGGGCCCGAGGGATACAATCCGAGTTCCTCGCTCGTCAAAGGGTCATAGGGCGCGAAAGGCGCTGGAGCGAGGGCCAGTGCTTTCGTCATGCAAACAGGTTTCCGATCTCTTAACAGAGGGCGGGCCGTCGAAAGTTTTCAGTGACCCCGGTCTTTCATTTCTGCTATTCTCCGGCTTCGCGCTATGAACTCTCTTAAAATCGGAATCAGCGGAGTGCGCGGTGTCGTCGGCGAAACTCTCACCCCGGAGTTGGTGGTGGGGTTTGCGCAGGCGCTTGGCACTTACCTCGATTCGGGGCGCATACTCGTCTGCCGCGACACGCGCTCTTCGGGGCCGATGGTGCGCTCGGCCGTGCTCGCCGGTCTTTTGGCCACGGGCTGCGAAGTGATTGATCTGGGCATCTGCCCGACGCCCAGCCTGCAACTCGCCGTCAAGTGGCAGCAGGCCGACGGCGGCATCTCCATCACGGCCGGCCACAATCCTGAGCCCTGGAACGCCTTGAAGTTTGTGCGCGGCGACGGCCTTTACCTGAACGCCTCGCAGGCGGACGAGCTGCTGGACATTTTTCACCAGGCCGAGTTCGCCAAGGCGACCTGGGAGCGGATTCAAAGTAAGATCGAAATGCGCGAGGCGATCACGAACCACCTGGAAATTCTGGCGCGTGCCTTTGATGTCGAGTCGATCAGGGCGCGGCGTTTGACGGTGGCGGTCGATTGCTGCAATAGCTCCTGCTCATTCCTCTCGCCGCGCTGGCTCGCGCATCTAGGCTGCGACGTGCTGGCGGTCAACGACGATCCGTCCGCGCCGTTCCCGCACACGCCTGAGCCCAGGCGGCAGACCATGGCGCAACTGCGCGCGGTTGTGAAAGCTGGGCACGCCGATATAGGCTTTGCGCACGACGCGGACGGCGAACGGCTCGGGATCGTCACCGAAGAGGGCTTGATACTGCCGGAAGAAGCGACGCTCGCGCTCGCCGTCGAGATTCAATTGAGGCGCGAGCGCGGCATGGTCGTCACGAACGTTTCCACCAGCGGCGCTATTGAAAAGGTCGCGGCGCGTTACAATGCGAGCGTGATTCGCACCCCTGTCGGACAGGCTTTCATCTCGGAGGCCATGATCGAGAATCGCGCCGTCATCGGCGGCGAGGGAAGCGGCGGCGTCATAGTCCCCGGCGTGCAGCTGAGTCACGATAGCGCGGCGGCGGTCGGACTGATTCTTGAACACATGGCCGAGACGGGCAAGCCGATTTCGGAGTTGGCGGCCGCGTTGCCGCGCCTGGCCATGATAAAGCACGACGTGCCGGTCGAGCCCAACCGCATCCATTCTCTTCTGCAAAGAGTCTATGACGAGTTGGAGAGGGAGCATACGGCCTATGACCAGACCGACGGGATCAAAATCTCCTGGCCCGATGGCTGGGTGCACATACGCGTCTCGAATACGGAGTCGCTGATTCGCATCATCGCCGAGGCCGAGACCGCGCCGCGCGCAGGCGAGCTGCTAGATTGGGCGCGCGACATGTTGGGTAAGTGACGGCAAGTCCAGGCTCAGATCAAAAAGTCGGATCGTGCCCTTAAACATCCGTCCGTAAGTGACGTGTCGATAGGAGGTGTTCTATGCAGCGTGAAAGCGACCTGCGGGCGCTCCCGGTAAAGAAACGCGGGAGCCTTCCCGTTGTTTGCGCTATAGCGATCCTTTGTATCTCTCAAGCCGTGCCTGCACAGTCAGGCCGTCGCCGGGATAAGAGGGAAGCTTCGCCGCCTGTGGTCACAAACGAAGCGGTGACGGAACGCAAGGCCGACCCGCCGGCGACAAACAAGCCCGCACCGGTCGCAACCCTCATCGTCGGCGGAGATAGGTTCGGGTCTTCGCTCTACATTCTACCGGGCTATGTTGACGAGGCGGTGGAGTCTTGTATGAAGAGATTCAAGAACTCCGGCCTGGCTGTTGAAGCCGGGGGCGGTATGACGCGAAAGGAGGCCATCGACCGCGCGAAAAGGCAAAAAGACGTTCACGTGCTGTGGCTCGAAATAAGAGTCGAGGATGATGGCTCCGACAGTGCATCGATCGGGTATATGGTCTTAACGCCACAGACTGCGAAGGTTTTGACATCCGGCCGCGTTTACCTTGGCAGCTCCCGCATAGGAACCGGCGGCGTAGGTGTCAGCGTGCCTTCGATCGGTGGCCGGATGCCGCTCGAATACCAGCTCAGAGAAGGCGGGCGAAGCGTAGCCGATCGCGTCATGAAAGTATTTCAAGTAGAGGTGCCGGACTAGGATAAAGCTGAAGGCTCAAGCGCACTGTGCCGTATGGCCCGCGCCGCAGCCGGCCATAAGATGATGGATATTTACATGTGAAGGAGGCTTCCAAAGCCGTGAAAAGTTCCGCGTCGTTATACTTGATCGCGCTGTGTGTCGCCACGCTCCTTGTACCCGGCAGTAGCAGCAGCAGCGGCCCCGCTCCGACCGCTTACGCTGCTGCCGCTCGCGCAGCCTCGCGGCAGACGCACGGCAGCAATCCCTCCGCCACTGCAAACGCGACTTCTGTAGAGCAGTCAAGCTCTCAACTCCTGTTTGACGACTTTAGCTATTCAAGCCACAAAGAGCTAACAAAGCACGGCTGGATTATTCGCAGCGAGGCGGGCTGGCCCGGAATCCCTGGCGCGACCTGGTGGCGCGAAGGCGTCTCATTTCTGAAGGACACTGACCGCGCAGGCAATCGCATACTACGCATGACTTCTTCGACCGACGGCACTGGCGAGCGCACCTATCAGACACAGGTCTGCCATCAACGAAAATACCTGGAGGGCACGTATGCCGCCCGCGTGCGCTTCTCTGATAATCCTTTATCGGGGCCGGGCGGCGATCAGCTCGTCCAGAGCTTTTATACTATCAGCCCGCTGAAAGCGCCCTGGGACCCTGACTACAGCGAAATAGATTACGAATACCTGCCCAACGGAGGGTGGGGAATCAGCGGGCCGACGCTTTATGCCACCACCTGGGAGACCTTCTACCCCGAGCCGAATTGGAAGAAGGATAATGTCTTTGATACAAGAAGCGGCAGCCAGGCCGGGTGGCATACGCTGGTCACACAGGTGGCCGACGCCAAGGTCAGGTGTTTCTTCGACGGACGCCCTCTGGCCGAGCACGGCGACCGTTTCTATCCGGAGTCGCTGATGTCCATCAACTTTAATCTATGGTTCATCAAGGACGGGACGGCCCAGGCCAAGGGGGTGCGCAAGTATTATGAGGACATCGACTGGGTATTTTTTGAGGCGAAGATTGCGCTGACACCCGAACAGGTTGAAGCGAAGGTAGCGGACATGCGCCGCCAGTCTGTTAAATTCCGTGATACCGTAGCGCCGCCCGTGCCTGCGCTCGCCTCGCCCTGTAATTTCTGAACCGTAGCGGTCGCAGCCTTTCAGGTTGCGGACGCCGCGATCAGCGACCGCCGGAAAGTTTTAACCGCGCGGGCCCAGGAGCCGCACGCGCCCCCTTTAACCTGCGTTCAGCTTATGCGAGCGATACCTACCCTCAAGATCAGCATCTCGGGCGTGCGCGGCGTCGTCGGCGAATCCCTGACGCCGACGCTGCTCACACGATTCGCGCAGGCTTTCGGGACCTTCGTCGGGCCGGGCACGATCGTGATGGGGCGCGACACGCGCACGTCCGGCGAGATGGTTCGACAGGCTGTCATGGCGGGGTTGCTTTCAAGCGGATGCCGCGTGCTCGACCTGGACATCTGCCCCGTCCCGACCGTGCAATTGCTAGTACGCCAGCACCACGCGCGTGGAGGTATCGCCATCACTGCGAGCCACAACCCGGCCGAATGGAACGCCCTCAAGTTCGTCAATTCGGCGGGCCTCTTCCTAACGGTCGCACAGGCGCGGCAACTCCTGGATATTTATCATCAGGGCGAGTACGTCAAGGTTCCCGGCGCTGAGATGCGAGCCGTGGAGCCTTCGACCGGCGCGCTCTCGTCGCACATCAAGGCCATTCTGGAGGTGCTCGGGCCTTTGCCACGTGGCGCACGACGTTTGCGCGCCGTCGTAGATTCCTGCAACGGCGCGGGCTCGATCGTCGCGCCGCGCCTCGTCGCAGAACTAGGAGCGGAAGTCATTCCAATCAACGTGACGCCGGACGGTCTCTTTCCCAGGGGGGCCGAGCCCGTTCCGGAAAATCTTGGCGATTTGTGTCGAGCGGTGAAGGAGCACGGCGCTGACGTAGGCTTTGCGCAGGACATGGACGCCGACCGGCTGGCGGTCGTCAACGAGCGCGGCGAGCCCATAGGCGAAGAGTACACGCTCGTCCTCGCCGTGCGTTACGTGCTCGGGCGCGAGCGCGGGCCGGTCGTGGCGAATCTCTCGACGACGCACGTGCTCAACGCTGTGGCGCAAAGCTTCGATTGTCCCATCTACCGTTCCAGGATCGGCGAGGCCAACGTGGCCGAAGAAATGCAGCGGCACGGGGCGATCATCGGCGGCGAAGGCAACGGCGGCGTCATCTTCCCTCGCATTAATTTCGCGCGCGACAGCCTCGTCGCCATGGCGCTCGTCCTGCACCTGCTCGCCGACACGGGCCGCACAATCTCGGAAATTTTAAATGAGCTGCCCGGCTCTTTCATGATAAAAGAGAAGCTCGCCTGCCGCTCGGATAAAATCGGTGGAGTGTTAAGGACGGTACGCAACGAGTACGCCGCGTGGCCCATGGACTTGCGCGATGGTATCAAGGTGACGCTCGACGACGGCTGGTTTCTCGTCAGGGGCTCTAACACGGAGCCGATCATACGCCTGGTCGCGGAGGCTGATAGCGAAGAGAAGGCCCGCCGCATGATCGAGAATTTGAGGGGCCGCGTCGAGGCATGCCTGACCGCTTAGAAGTGTGGAGGGAAGCTGTTCGATGAGCAAAGCAAAAAAGGCGAGAGGGGATAAAAACACGGATGCGCTAATGGGCGAGCACACGGGCACACGGGCGACAGGCCGCCTCGATTCGCTAGATGTCTTTCGCGGCATCACCATCGCCGGGATGATCCTCGTCAACAACCCTGGCTCCTGGGAAGCGATCTATTCACCGCTGGAACACGCCGCCTGGCACGGTTGGACGCCTACCGATCTGGTCTTTCCTTTCTTCCTGTTTATCGTCGGCGTCTCGATCACGCTCGCGCTCGCGCGGCGCGCAGAGAGTGGCGGGCAAAAGCGCGACCTGTACTTGAAGATCGTCCGCCGCAGCCTGATTATCTTCGCGCTCGGGCTAATCCTCGGCGGCTTTCCGTACTACGATCTCTCGACCATAAGAATACCCGGCGTGCTTCAGCGCATAGCCGTCTGTTACCTGATCGCCTCCGTCATCTTCCTGAACACAAGGTGGAGGACGCAGGCTTTGATCGCGGCCGCGCTGCTACTGTTCTACTGGGCGATTATGAAGCTCGTGCCTGTGCCCGGCTTCGGGACGGGGGATCTGGAGATGGAGGGAAACCTGGCGGCCTACATCGACCGTAAGCTCCTGGGCCCGCACACCTGGAAGCCGCTTTATGACCCCGAAGGCATCCTGAGCACGATTCCGGCGATTGCAACGACTTTGTGCGGCGTGCTCACGGGCCACCTGTTGCGTTCTAAGCGAACGCCAATCGAGAAAGTCGCGGCGATGTTCGTCGCCGGGCTCATTGGGGTAGTCATAGGGTGGGCGTGGAACTTCTGGTTTCCCATCAACAAGGCTCTATGGACGAGCGCTTTCGTCATCTTCACCGCCGGGATGGGCTTGCAGCTGCTTGCCTTTTGCTACTGGCTGATCGACATCAAAAATTACCGCCGTTGGGCGACGCCCTTTCTCATCTTCGGCACAAACGCGCTGGCCCTCTACTTCCTCGCGGAGCTTTTCGAGCGCATCATCTCTGTAATCACCTTCACACGCGCCGACGGAAGCAAAATCGACCTGAGGACTTGGATATACGAAAACGCCTTCGCCTCGTGGGCGCAACCCATCAACGCCTCGCTGGTGTTCGCCATCTGCACTGTGCTCCTGTGGCTCGGCGTGATGACGATCCTGTACCGCAGGCGGATTTTTATTAAAGTCTGAAAAGCAGTGATATGTGACGAGTGAGCAGGTTAAAGATTTGTCCCTTTGCTCGTCACTCGTCACTTGTCACTGCCTTTTTGCCACTGCCTTTTTATGAAGCTGAATTTTATAGACTGGTTGATTATCGCGGCGTATTTTGCGCTCTCGCTGGTGATCGGTCTCTATTACGCGGGGCGGGCGGGGCGCTCTACCGAGGAGTTCTTTCTCTCAGATCGCTCGATGCCCTGGTGGCTGGCTGGGACTTCGATGGTGGCGACGACTTTCGCCGCAGATACTCCGCTGGCCGTCACCGAGATGGTCGCGCGTAACGGCGTGGCCGGCAACTGGCTCTGGTGGTCAATGCTGGCAAGCGGGATGCTGACGGTCTTCTTCTTCGCCCGCCTGTGGCGGCGCGCGGAGGTAATGACCGATGTGGAGTTTGTGGAGTTGCGCTATGCGGGCCGCCCGGCGGCTTTCCTGCGCGGCTTTCGCGCGCTTTACCTGGGGCTTCCGATCAACCTCATCATCATGGGTTGGGTCAACCTGGGGATGGCTAAAGTCCTGAGCGGCACGCTTGGCCTTGCCAAGTGGCAGGCGCTCGCGCTCTGCCTGGGCATAACTTTCCTGTACTCGATCCTGTCCGGGTTCTGGGGCGTAGTCGTCACGGACGCTGTGCAGTTCGTCATCGCCATCGCGGGCTCGATCGTGCTCGCAATCTTTGCAGTCCGAGCAGTGGGCGGCATCGAGGCGCTGAAAGTCCGACTGGAGGGCGTCACGCCCGTCGGCGGGAGCGAGCCGTTCGGGCCCGATGCGATGAGACTGTGGAGCGACGGCTCAGCGCCCTGGATGCTGCCGCTCTTAACGCTGGCCGTCTATTTGAGCGTCAACTGGTGGGCGTCCTGGTATCCGGGCTCTGAGCCGGGCGGCGGCGGCTACGTAGCGCAGCGCATCTTCTCCGCGAAGAACGAAAAGCACGGTCTGCTCGCTACGCTCTGGTTCAACGTAGCGCACTACGCGCTGAGGCCCTGGCCCTGGATTCTGGTCGCGCTCTCGTCACTCGTGCTGTATCGCGGCGCTGTCTTGAATCCTGAGACGGGCCAGCCCGATGCGGCTTTCGGCTATGTGCAGGTGATGAACGATTTTTTGCCGTTCGGCTTTCGCGGGCTGCTGCTGGCATCTTTTGCCGCCGCCTACATGAGCACCATCTCGACGCAGATGAACTGGGGCTCAAGCTACCTGGTCAACGATTTCTACCGCCGCTTTATCAAAAGGGACGCGACCGAGCGTCATTACGTTATGGCTTCCAGGCTGGCGACCCTTCTCATCGTCTTGCTCTCGATCGTCGTCACCTATTACATGAATCGAATCACGGGCGGGTGGGAGCTGGTCATGGCGCTCGGCGCTGGAACCGGTCTCGTCTATATACTCCGCTGGTACTGGTGGCGCATCAACGCCTGGTCGGAGATCTCCTCTATGGCGGCGGCGCTCATCGTCTCGCTGGGGTTGCGCTATTTCGAGGTCTTCGATTCATCGACCCCTTCGGGTTTCGCCCAGACCATTCTGACGACCGTCGGAGTCACAACCCTCGTGTGGGTCGCGGCCACCTTTGCGACCCGGCCTGAGCCGGTCGAGAAATTATCCAGCTTTTATCGTCGCGTGCATCCTGCCGGGCCGGGTTGGCGGCGCGTGGCCCAAACCAACGGTTTGCCGGAGCGGCGCGCGGAGATAATACCCAACTTGCTGAACTGGGCTCTGGGTGTGGCGCTCGTTTACGCCACGCTCTTCGGCATCGGCGAAGTCGTCTTCGGCCTATGGGGACGCGCACTGCTCTTCATTGCCGTGGCCGCTGTCTGCGGCATCATCATGTTCTGGAATCTGAATCGCACGGGATGGGCGAGCTTTGGCGCAGCCGTCGATCTCAAAGCGAACAAGGCGACGGGCGATTAAAAAAGAGAGAGAGGATACGCTATAAAATGGCGCGTTGCTCTTCCGCCGATGCTTGATTCGACCCCTCGGAATCTTCCTACGCATCCATACTTCCCGTCTTACGGCTTCGAGCCGGGGTGATTTATTTATTTCTTCTTTAGTAGTTTCCGTGATATATCCATAACCCTCGACGGTCACGTGAATCATGCGACGAATTGATTTAAGAAAAACGCACGCCGCCCACTTCAGCACTATACGGGACATCAACCGGCAGATCGTGCTCAATTATGTACGCGACAGAGGGCCGATCTCGCGCGCCGAGATCGCGCGCCAGACCGCGCTTCAACGCTCAACCGTCTCGGACATAGTCGATTCTCTAATCACCGACGAGCTGGTCGAAGAGATAGGCATAGGCCAATCCACGGGCGGGCGCTGTCCTACTCTTCTAAAGCTGCAAACGGCCGGGGCAGCCGCCATCGGTATCGATATTGCTCCGACGCGAACCACCGTGGCAACGAGCAATCTGGCCGGATGCGTGCTTGAGACGGTGGAGTTTGAGACCGATCATGATTTCGAGAAGACGATTGCTCGCGCTACCGCTGCTGCCTGCAAGCTGCTCGAAAACAGCACCGGCAGAATAGAAGGCATAGGCGTGAGCCTGCCAGGGCTGGTCGATCCCTGTACCGGAAAAATACTCTATATCCCGTATTTCAACTGGCGCGATCTGAATATAGGGCCGAGGATCGCTGCTGCTACCGGCTTGCAGGTGGCGATAGACAACGACGCCAATGCCGCCGCGCTCGCAGAGCTGTGGTTCGGACAGCCCGAAGTCAGCGAGGCGCGCGATTTCATAATGGTCTTCATCGCAGAGGGCGTTGGCACGGGCATCATCTTCGACCGTCAGATTCATAGAGGAAGGGGAGGGGCGGCAGGAGAATTCGGGCACATGATTATAGGGGAGCGTGCGCCCGTCCCCTGTTCCTGTGGAAGCTACAACTGCTGGGAAGCATTCGCTTCAGGAAGATCCGCCATCGCGCGTTACTCCCTGCTCTCGGGTAAAACGGGCGGCGTGCGCGACCCGGATTTTGCTCAGCTGATCGATCTTGCGCTCTGTGGCGAGGAGGCCGCGCAGGCTGCCTTGAGAGAGACGGCGCGCTACCTGGGCGTCGGCATCTCGAACCTGATTATAGGCTTCAGCCCGGATATTATCGTCGTCGGCGGAGCGATGACGCGCGCCTGGTCGCTCGTCTCCGACATGTTGAGCGAGACGGTCGAAAGAAGTATTCGCTGAAACCTTGCCCCCGTACACATCATCGCTTCGACCATAGGAGAGCAGGCGAGCCTGATGGGAGCCGTCAGCCTCGTGCTCGCCAACAAGTTCGCCTACGCCGCGGCGCTTTAGCCCCATCCTTACAATATTTGAGCCATGCATTACGGATTAATTCTGCTAATGACAGTCATGAATACGAAAAGTGTTGACTGAGAGTCGCACCTGTACTACTTAATAGCAATCGACCGAAGGGCTTGAGCCATTCCCTTTTAAGTTGAGATTCCGAGGCTATTAAAGATTCTTGGCCTCGGAGTAGCGAAATTTCTCTTCGCCCCCAACCGTCCTGATGAGACGAATTGATCTTAAAAGAGCGAATGTCGCGCGTTCCCATACGATTCGTGACATTAACCGTCAGATCGTGCTCAATTACGTGCGCGAAAAAGGCCCCATCTCGCGCGCCGAGATCGCCTACGAGACGGCGCTGCAACGCTCCACCGTCTCCCTTATCATAGACGAGCTGAAGGTCGGAGGGTTGCTCGAAGAAGTGTACGGCGAATCGACGGGAGGCCGCCCGCCGATTTTGCTCTCCTTGAGGACTGCCGATGCCGTCGCCATAGGCGTTGACGTGGGCACGATACGAACCATCATCGCCACCAGCGATCTGGCGGGCCGTGTGCTCGAACAGGAAGAGTTCCCGACCGACCCTTGCGCCAAAAATTCTATCGCGCAGGTTATCAAGTCCACGCGCAGGCTGATTAGGAAAAGCAAAGGGACTATAGAAGGCATCGGCATCAGTTTGCCGGGGCTGGTGGATCAGGAATCAGGCACGGCGCTTTTTATCCCACACTTCAACTGGCGCGACCTGGAAATCTCTAAAGAGATACGGGACGCGACCGGGCTGGCCGTGAGCGCCGATAATGACGCCAACGCCGCCGCGCTGGCCGAACTCTGGTTCGGTCGCCCTGAGATTCTTGAAGTCAGGGATTTCATAATGGTGCTGATCGAAGAGGGAGTGGGCACAGGGATAGTTTTCGACGGGCAGGTCTATAGGGGCGAGAGCGGGGCCGCTGGCGAGTTCGGTCACATGACGATCGGAGAAGGAGCGCCGGTCGCCTGCGCTGCCGGAAGCCGCAGCTGCTGGGAAGCCTTCGCCTCCGAGCGCGCGGCTCTCGCACGCTACGCGAAGTCCGCGCGAGGATTGAACAGCACGGGCAGCATCACCTTTGGACAACTGGTCGATCTTGCGCTCGAAGGGGACGATACCGCGCAAGCCGTTCTTAAAGAGACGGCGCGTTACCTTGGTACGGGTATCGCAAATCTGGTTCAGGGCCTGTCGCCGGAAGCGGTCATAGTTGGTGGGCCAATAGTGCGCGCGTGGCCGCTGATAGCCGAAGATATAAAAAGATCGGTTGAGGAAAGTATCTGCCGTGGTCTGCCTCCTTCGCGTATCATCGCTTCGACTCTCGGCGCGCATCCGACCCTGATGGGCGCGCTCAGCCTGATTCTTGCCGCCAAGTTTGCTCCCGTTTCTCTCTCCTGATTTAACGGCCCGGCTTTGTTGTCTTTAACAACTTTCTTTTCTTCATTTGTTGAGAAAAATTTTCTTGACAACCGCATGGATTAGTATTAAACCT
The DNA here is from genome assembly GCA_035639355.1 of Pyrinomonadaceae bacterium. GTDB lineage: Bacteria > Acidobacteriota > Blastocatellia > Pyrinomonadales > Pyrinomonadaceae > DASQYE01. The sequence goes on along the minus strand of DASQYE010000345.1, from coordinate 1,814 downwards.
TTTGACAGGTCTTACAACAAAGTGTCCTGTCAGGGCCGTAGTCTACATAAAAGTTTAAGTCGCAGAAGGTTTGTCATCTCGGAGGATGAGCTATGAATAGCTCATTGTCGGTTTCAGAGACAGGTCGCAGTCTACGATCTGGCTCTCAGCATGGACGAGCGACGAGCTGCTCCGAGTTAATAAGGTCTTAGGAATAACTCTTGATTGCGGAATGCGCCGTCTTAAGCCCTCTTCTCGGATTTCGTTTCGGCCAGTGCTTTTCCCGTGCGGAATCTCGTTGAAACCGAGGGCAGGCGTACTCTCGGGTATTCACTCGTCAGGTCTGTTTTCTGACAAGCGATAACCCTTGTCTTATTCTGAATTCTGTCAAAGAGCAATCACATAGAGCTAGGATGTCGGGCGGCCACCTTTCAGAAACAAAGCTGCGCGCCGCCGGAAGCTGCATACAGGGTTCTATAGCTTCGGATGACTCTTTGACGGTTGACAGGAGGATTTGAAGAGCACGGAAGCGAGGAGATGCGTCTATGAGAAAGCTTGGATCACAAGTGCTACTGCTTCTGTTGGTACTGGGTATGGCAGTTAGTGCCCACGCCCAGTCAAGCACAGTCGGCAGCATCAGCGGAACTGTGCGCGATCCACAGGGGGCTGTCGTTCCTAATACCGAAGTCACTATAACGGAGGAGACCACGGGGGTCTCGCGCACGGTAGCCACGGACGATAATGGATTCTATTCGGCTCCGAGTTTGCCCGTGGGCCGTTACGCCCTGAGCGTAGCGCCGCAGGGGTTCAAGAAAACGGTCAACACCGGAGTCGAGCTGCACATCGGAGATAAGCTGGTCGTCAACTTAAACGTTGAAGTCGGAATGGTGAGCGAAACCGTCAGCGTGACCAGCGAAGCAGCCCCTGTCGAAACGCGCAACTCGGATGTGAGTAGTCTGATCGGGCAGAAGCAGGTGACGGAACTGCCGCTCAACGGACGTAATTACGCTGCGCTGGCGACGATGGTGCCGGGCGTTTCGTTCGCCAATGAGGCCGCAGCTTTCGGCACACGCGGAACCGGACTTGATTCTCACGTGGACATGTCCGTTAACGGCAACCAGTCGAACGCAAACATGTGGACTGTTGACGGCGTCAACAATATGGACGTTGGCTCGAACGCCACGCTGCTGGTCTTTCCGTCCATAGATTCGATTGCGGAATTTCGTGTTGAGCGCAATAGCTTCAGCGCCGAGTACGGTCAGGCGCAGGGGGCCGTCATCAATCTTGTCACCAAAGGCGGCGGCAACGAGTTTCACGGCGCGCTCTTCGAGTTCATGCGCAACGACGTGTTGAACGCCAACGATTTTTTCCTCAACCAGGTTACGGCTCCTGACAGTCTGGACGAGAACGGAAAGTCTAAGCGGCCGACTCTGCGTTACAACAACTTCGGGGGCAACTTCAGCGGGCCGATTATCAAGAACAGGGTCTTCTTCTGGTGGTCGGAGGAGTGGAGGCGGGAGCGGCGCGGCACGATTCTTCCTTCGAGCGTAGTGCCTACGGCGCAGGAGCGGCGCGGAGATTTCAGCGGGCCGATCCACTCGGGTCCCATACCGGTCGACCCGTATAACCCCAATCCGGCATTCAATCCGGATCTGCCGGTCAGTGCAACTAACCAGCGGTACTTACCATTCCCAGGCAACATAATTCCGGCCGACCGGCTGAGCCCCGCAGGGCTTGCCTTAATGGGACTCTTTCCGCTTCCCAATAGTGGCGGCGGGACGACCTGGGTCGGCGCACCGACTCAGCCCGTCAATACCCGGCAAGACCTTATTCGC
>DASQYE010000344.1:0-2924 GCA_035639355.1 Pyrinomonadaceae bacterium | reverse complement strand
GCTGCTGCGGCTGTTGGTGAATTACGCCGACCTCAATCCGTTCGGCACGCCCGCCATGACCGTCAGGCGTTTTAGCGACCCGCTGGTCAATCCCGTGCGGCGGCGCTTGATAGGCTTCGGCCTGGACCCTAAGTTTGCGCCACTGGTATCGATACTGATAGCGATCATCCTCGGTTATTTCACTTTGCAGATCGTCGGGACGGTACTGTTCACCATTAGCGGTTTGCTGTTGAGCTTGCAGCGCGGCGCTATCATCGCGGTCGTCGGGTTCGTGCTCTACGGGCTCCTGGCCATCTATTCGCTGCTGATCTTTATGCGGATAATATTCTCCTGGGGAGCGAGCCCTACGAATCGCGTCATGATATTTCTGGTGCGCGCGACCGATCCGATACTTGTCCCTTTCCGGCGCATCATTCCTCCGCTCGGCATGTTCGACATCTCGCCGATCGTAGTCCTTTTCCTCCTGCGTTTGCTGCAAGAGATGGTCGCCGCGACGCTGCTGGTACGCTAGCCGCCGTAGGCTTTCTCTCTGCTCTGTCCGCCTGTCAAATGGAGAAGCGCTTGATCGAATGTCTTGAAGGCGAGGGCTCTATAACCTTTCGAGTGCGGGTTGTGCCGCGCGCCTCGCGCAGCCAGATCATTGGGGAACATGACGGCGCGCTGCGCGTCCGCGTCAACGCGCCGCCCGTCGATGGAGCCGCCAACGGGGAGCTTGTGCGTACGCTGGCGCGAGAGTTTAACGTGAGCGTGCGCGACGTAGAGATTACGGGCGGTCATACTACGAGGCTAAAACGTGTGCGCGTCAGAGGCGCGGCTACGAGCGCGCTTGAGAAACTTTGCGAGCCCCGTAGGGGCGAAACAGTGTAGCCCCTACGGGGCTTTTTCGACGGGCTCTCAGGACGAGTATATCTCTTGAAACCTGGGGTCCAGGCGCAGGCGATCCATCCTCGGGTCGGCTTTGAGCAGACGCCTGACCTGGGGCTTATATGATTTTTGCAGCCACTCGAAAGCCTGCGTCTTCTCATCCAGGCCCGTGTAGACGGTCGCCATATCGTAAGGCGAGACGGGCCTGCGCCTCGACAGTTCCTTCAACTCGACGAGCACTTTCTGCGCCTCGTGTCTTCTGCCCGCCATCGCCAGCGTGTGCCCGAACGCCGCCACCATCCAGGGACTTCCGCCCGACAACTCTCGCGCACGGCCCAGCTCTGCGAGCGCCTGCTCGTACATCCCCTTCTGCTCGTAGGTGAGTCCCAAAAGATAGTGGGCCGGGCCGAAGCCCTCTTCCATCTCAAGCGTCTTGCGAAGCTGCGCCGCCGCATCGTCGTACCGGCGCGCATAGAACAATCGCTCGCCGAGCGTCGCGTTGATGACGAGCGAAAGCGGGTCCAGCTCCAGTGCGAGCTTGATCTCGGCCATAGCCTCGTCCTGCCTGTCCATCATCGCCAGAAAATCGGAATACCAGTGATGAGCCGGCGCGTAGTTCGGGTTTAGCTCTATGGAGCGCCTGTACTCGCGTTCTGCGCCCGCCTCGTCCTGATCGACATCCAGGCGCGCGAGCGCCAGCGAGGCGTGAGCTTCGGCCAGCGTCTCGTCCAGCTCTATGGCCCGCGTCGCCGCCGCCTTGGCTTTTTGAAAGACTTCTTCGGGCGCACGCGCGCCGAACTGGTAGAACCCGAGCACGCTGTAGGCGTCGGCCAGCCCCGCGTAAGCCAGCGCGTAGCCGGGCTCAAGCTCTATGGCCTCCGTAAAGTAGGCTATGGCTTTGAGCAGCCCCTCCTCATTGCGCCGGTTCATGAAATAGCGACCCCTTAGATAGGACTGGTACGCCTCGACGTTATCCGTGTAACGCTTGGCGAGCAGCCTTTGCTCCTCGCCCGTCAGTTTTAGCGTGAGCGCCTGTGCCACCTGCGCCGAGATGGAGTCCTGTACCGTGAAGATGTCCGTGAAGCGCTCGTCGAAGCTGTGCGCCCAGAGCGTCTTGCTCTCGCGCACGCTGATGAGCTGCACGGTGACGCGCACGCGCTCATCTGCCCTTTGAATAGTCCCTTCGAGCACGGAATCGACGCCCAGCTCGCGGCCTGCGGCGAGCGGGTCTGTGCTCTTCCCCCCGACATAACGGATGACGGCGCTCGTCGGTCGCACGCTGATCTGGCGAATGTTACTGAGCTTGGTGATAAGGGCGTCGGCCATGCCTGAGCCCAGGTATTCGTCGCGCGCCTCGTCGCCGAGCAGCTTGAAGGGGAGAACGGCTATCGAACCGGGCGCTGAAGCCTTAAGGGGCGGCCTGCTCTTGCTTATGATCCACAGGTAAGAGAGCGCCGTCACCGCGAAGAGAAGCAGCACGGATAAAGCCATGACTCTTTGACGGGACGACGGCGTGACGGCGCGCCACCACCCCGCGTCCAGAAGAGTCCTCCAGGTGTGAAGAGTCCTCCAGGTGTTCGGCTGCGTCCCGGAAACCATCGCAGCCGTATGACCGTTACGCCCGAAAGACGTGACGCGCGCGCCGTCACGCGATTTCCCGTCCGGCGACTCTCCGTCGTCTCCCATTCGCGCCGCTTCCATAAAGGGACGGGCGGCGCTCTTTCCTTCGGGCGATACCTCTTCGTCGGCGTAAGTCTCTTTGACCGTGGCGACAAAGCTATAGCCGCGACCCGGAATGGTGACGATATAGCGATGCTCGTGGCGGGCATCGCCGAGCGCCTTCCTGAGCACCGAGACGTTCTGCGTCAGGTTGTTCTCTTCGACGATTGTGTCAGGCCAGAGCAGCCTCATCAGCTCGTTTTTTTCGAGCACCTCGCCGCCACGGCTGACGAGCGCGAGCAAGGTCTCGAAGACCTTGGAGGTGAGCGGCACGCACTGGCCGTCGCGCAGCAGTAGGCGCTTCAACGTGTCAACGCGGAAGGGGCCGAAGTCGTAAAAGT
>DASQYE010000343.1:0-6551 GCA_035639355.1 Pyrinomonadaceae bacterium | reverse complement strand
TAATACGGCTGCGCTCCTCGGGCGAGATCGTGTAGAAGTGAAAGTCGAAATGGCCCGTGTCGTAGATGCCCGCCGGGGGATGTCCGTGCGGATTCCAGTTTATGCCGATGTGGTCGAAGGCCGTGGACGCGGCCTCGGGCGGTAAGGCGAGCACGTACTCAACCCCTTCCTGGCCCGCTGGCAAATTCTGCGGCAAGCCGGAAAGCGCCGCCTCCGTAAAGGTCAGGCCGATGGCCGTCGGATTGCCGTCCTTATCGAGCGTCACCCAGGAACGGACGCTGCCGCCCCCGAACGGCCTGCTTGTTCCGACGAATGTTCCGGCCCCAGGCCGGGCGGAAGCCCCGTTGATGCCGGCCGCCAGTTGATTCGCATGGACGCTGACGGGCTTCTGCTGCTGCCGCTGCTCGGCCGGGCTTTGCGCGAAGGCGGGCGCGGCGGCCAGAAGAAGCGCCAGCGCCCTCGCAGCCTTTGACAGCCCCCCGTTAAGGAAATTCCCGCTCACACCCTGATGTTTATCTCTCATGGCTTAAAGTTTTTCTCCTTTCGTATAAGCCCTCACCCAATAACGCGGATTCCCCGGAGGATTTCGATCAAGAGCGCGCCGAAAAATTTTTCGGCCACAAACCGAAGGGCAGAGGTTTTTTGGAATTCGACGATTGGATTTGCGTTCGGTTGTCGCGTTACGAGGTGGGAGCGGTGCTTTTCCGGCCGCGATCATTATTTAAGGAGTGCAATTATGCAGATAGCGCAAACGACCTTGAAGCATCATGTAAATAACGGGATGGCCGATTTTGACCGGCTCGCGCGGAACCTGGTGCGCTTGCTCGTGTGGCTGTTCGGTTGCTGGCATAGAGAGATGAGCCGTCCTTTCACACTGGACTGCAATACGTATCGTGTTTGCCTGGATTGCGGCGCGCGTCGCGCGTTCGACCCGGAAAGGTGGGAGATGGTCGGGGCTTATTACTACGGCCTGCCTTCGGCGAGCGCTCTGCGCGTCGTCAAGAACAGGGCTCGGCGGCGCGATGAAACAGCCCCGCAGATAAAGATGGCCGCCTGATGGCCCACACAAGCCTCTAAAGCGATTCGCGCCAAGCCCAGCTGAGCATCAAGAGCGGACGCGCGCCTCGCGGGCGATTTTAAGCGCGGAGCTATCTCTTTTAAGTGGCGAGCTATCTCTGGTCGCTGATGAGGACGACATCATTAGTCGTCAACCCGCGTGCGAAGACGAGCCGACCGTCCGGCGCGAAGTCGAAGGAATAGAACTGGTCTTTGGCATGGTCGGTCAACTGTGTCGCGGGGCTGCCGTCGAGCGGTTGAAGCCGCAGGTTGGAAATACTGTTGCGGAAGTCCATATAGATCACACCCCGACTGTCCTGCGTCCAGCGTATCTCGGAATTCCCATTGGCGCGGCTCTGCGGAACATCGAAGAGATTGACGAATTGTCCGCCCTCGAAGTTGATGACGGCGATGCGCCAGGGCGCGTTCGGTTCCTGATCCTTCTGCCAGTAGGCTATGAGCCGCCCGTCGGGCGAGATGGAGGGGCGCGCAGAGAGTTTGTCCGTCAGGTGAATGGGCGCGCCGCCGTCGATAGGGACTCTCCAGAGCGTAGCGAGCGCGCCCGATTCTGCGTGTTCGTAAATCACCCAGCGGCTATCGGGCGAGACGCGCGGCCAATTGCTGCCCTCCTTGGCGCTCGTGAGCGCCAGGGGGTCGCTGCCGTCCCGATTCATACGCCAGATCTGCCAGACGCCCGTGCGGTTCGAGTGAAACAGGGCGAAGCGACCGTCGGGCGAAACCACGGGCGCATAGTTTCTGCCCGCTCCGGCGGTCAACTGTCTTTGATTCGCGCCGTCGGCGTCCATCTCCCAGATGTCAGCTGTGCCGCTGGCGTCCGAGGCGTAGATGATTTTGCCCTCCGGCGTCCACGAAAGATCGACGTAGCGGCCCGCGCCCGACGTTATCTGGATGGCGCGGCGGGCGTCTTCTTTGGTTGCCAGCCAGACGCTGGTGAACGTCTGCGCCTGTATCGTCAACAGCGCATCGGCGTGCGCCGACAGGCTGACGCCCTTGTAATCGCTCAGATCGTTGGTGATTCGCCGCGTCTTTCCGTCCGGGTAAGAGAGATACCAGAGCTGAAGCAGCGACGAGTTTTCGTCCTGGGCCGTGAGGACAAGGCCCGACTCGTCCGAAAGCCAGGCGGACTGGCCCGCCTCTATCCAACGTTGCGCGGAGAGGGGCGTTTCCCGGCCGTCTTCGATTCGCACTTCCACGAGCCGCATGTAAAAGCCCTGCGCGTCGGAGCTTTGAACGACGTGGGCGAGCCTGCGCCCGTCGGGCGACCAAGCGGGCGCGGAAGATAGCGAGAGGTGTTCTGGAAATTTTCTTGAGGTCACTTCGCGCTCGTTCGTACCGTCCTCGTCCGAGATGAACAGCTTCTCTTCATCGCGGTCGGGGCTGCTGCGCACGAACGCGAACCGCTTACCGTCTGGAGAAAAGCTGATCGGGCTATCGACGCCGCTCTTGAGTTCCCGTGGCGAGCCGCCGAGCGCAGGCACTTGATAGAGACGGCCTCCACGGCCGTCATTCTTCTCGGCCGCGACGTAATAGATATAGGTTCCGTCGCCCGAGAAAGTCAGCCCGCGATAATCAACCTCGGCCGGAGCGACGACGCGTATACTGTTGGCTACGGCCAACTGCCTGACCCATAGCCCCTGCTTTCCCGCTTCGTCCATCACGTAGACTACATATTTGGCGTCGGGCGAGATCGCGGCGCTCGTAATATTGCCGGTCGCCGTCAGCTTCGTAATCTTCGTCGCCTGGAAATGGGCCGTCCGAGGGTTCCAGCCTATGAGCTTATAGAGAGCGAAACCGGCTCCGACGACCAGAAGGAGCGAGGCGAGTGCCAGTATCCAGGCCCTCCTTGATAGCGCCCGCCCTTCATCCGGGGCGCTGGTCGGATGGCTGGCTTCGACCTCGCTCGTGCGAGCGGTGGCGGCTGCTACGCCAGCACGCGCGGCGCCGCTGCTGCTGTGCGCGCCCGAAGGGGTCTCGTCGCCGGTCGCCCCCGTCCGGCTCTTCAGCGCGGGATAGAGGGACGAACGAAGCCGCTCGGTCTTCGCTTTTTGTTCTCTAAACGGCGGGTCAGACCGCTCGGGGGCGGCGGCCGCTACGGCTTCGGCAATGCCGACGCGTCCAAGCAGGTCGCTGAAACGCGGATCGGAGCGAAGGTCGTCGAGTTTTGGCTCCGTGCCGAGCCAGATCAACCAAGGGTCTCGATCCTGATAAGCTTTTTCAAGACACGCGAAAGCCTCTGTGTGCGAGCCCAGCCCCGCGTGTATGACCGCCATGTGGTACGAAGAGACGTAGCGCTGCCTGGACAACTGCTCCATCTCGGCCAGTATGCGCTCGGCTTCGTCGCGCTCTCCTGAAACAGCCAGCGCGTGGCCCAGCGTCCAGAATGGAATGACCGAGCCCGGCATCAACGCGACGGCTTTGCGCGCCGCCCTGATCGCTTCCTCAAGCATGCCGATGCGCTCGTAAGCGGCCGACAAGGGCACGTAGCCCACCCCGAAGGACGGATTGACCTCGAAGACCTGCTGCGATTGAGCCACGACGGCCTCGTACTGTCGCGTCTGGTATAGATTCCACGCGACCATCGTCACGTCCATGGCCGAGAGCGGATTGATCTCGGCGGCGCGACGGATCTCTCTCAAGCCTTCTTTGAAGCGCCCTTGCGCGCTCAGGAGGTAGGAATAGGACTCGTGCGCGCCCGGATAATTGGCGTTCAGCTCAATGGCGCGTTTGAACAACTGCTCGGCGCGCTCCCAATCCCAATCCTGGCAGAGCACGGCCGAGCCGAGCGTGGCGTGGGCCTCGGCCAGCGTGTCGTCTATTTGCAGCGCCTTGATCGCGGCCGCCCTGGAACGCTCGTAACACTCCTTCGGCGTCAACATGTGATAGACCGCCGCCCAGTTGTAGTAGTCCGCGACCCCGACATAGGCCAGCGCGTAATCGGGATCGAGACGGATCGCCTCCTGGAAATGTTCGAGCGCCTTTTCGAGCGCGTCGTCGGTGAACATGTTCCAGTAGTACCGGCCCTTCAGATAGGCTTGATAGGCGTTGGCGTTCTCCGTCTCGCGCTTGTTTAGGACTTCTCGCTCCTCGCCCGAAAGCCTGGGGATCAGAGCCTCGGCCACCTGGCTCGAAATAGAGTCTTCGACCGAGAAGATGTCCGTGAAGTCCTCGTCGAACTTTGCGGCCCAGAAGGGCGAGCCGTCGTGGACGCGCACGAGCTGAACGGTGACGCGCAAGCGGTCGCCCGCGCGCTGTATCCTTCCGTCGAGCACGAAGCTCACGTCCAACTCGTAACCGGCCGCCTGCGCGTTGTGCTCCCCGTCGTAGTATTTGAGGACGGAGCTTGTCGGGCGCACCATGATGCGATGAATGTTGCTGAGCTTGGTGATGATGGCGTCGGTCAGGCCCATCCCCAAAAACTCGTCGCTCTTCTCTTCTGTGCGCAGCACTTTGAAGGGCAGCACGGCTATAGACTTGGTGGAGGTCGTCGGTTCCTCGGTGTGAACCTCCGGGGCCTTGGACGTGGCCAGGAAATAGGCCGGGGCCGAAACGGGCTGCCCGTCGAGGTAGCGCTTGATGTCTTCGGAGAGCTCTTCGACCGATTGATAGCGCAGCTTCGGCTCTTTCCTGAGCGCCTTGAGTACTATGTTGTCGAGGCTGCCCGCCAGCTGGCGGCGAAGATGCTCGACCGTAGAGCTGCGCGCGCGGCTCACCGTGTCAGGCGTGATCTCAAGCGGCTCTGACCCTTCGAGCGGGATGACTTCGATCTGGCTGACGGCGACGCTCGGCCTTTCGGGCTCTTCCTCGCAGATGACGCGCGCCAGCTCCTGCGGAGAACGGTTGCGCAATCGATACGGGCGATGGTCAGTCAATAGCTCATAGAGCAGCACGCCCAGGGCATAGACATCGCTGGCGGCCGTCGCAGCTTCGCCGCGCACCTGTTCGGGGCTCGCGTACTCGGGCGTCATCATCCTGTGCGCCGCCGTGGTCGGGTCCAGCGCATGAGAGGCTATCTCCGGGTTCAGTATCTTGGCGATGCCGAAGTCGAGCAGCTTCGGGATGCCCTCGGCCGTCACCAGTATATTGCTCGGCTTGATGTCGCGGTGGATGATTAGATTCTGGTGCGCGTACTGAACGGCCGCGCAGACCTTACGAAACAATTTCAAGCGCTCCGAAACGACGAGCTTCAATGCGTCGCAATACTGGTAGATGGACTTGCCTTCGACATACTCCATTACGAAGTAGGGCAGGCCGTCTTCGGTCGTGCCGCCGTCGAGCAGGCGGGCGATGTAGGAATGGTCCAGGCTGGCTAAAATCTGTCTTTCGCTGCGAAAGCGGCGGATAATGAAATCCGTGTCCATGCCGCGCTTGATGAGCTTGATGGCGACGCGCTTATGAAATTCATCGTCGGCGCGCAGCGCCAGATAAACCGAGCCCATGCCGCCGCGCCCGATCTCGCGCACCAGCCTGTAAGAGCCTATGCGCTGGCCCGTCATCGTCAGGTGCGCCTCGTCTACCAGCGTCGGCGCGGAATCAACCGCCAGGGCGGGCTCTTCGATAAAGCTACCGGCCTCTTCGTAGGAGTGAATGAGCGTCTCGACCTGCCTGCGAAGCGCCTCGTCTCCACAGCAGGCGTCGGCCAGGTAGGCACGGCGCTCCTCAGGAGTGCGCTCCATCGCCGACTCGAACAGCTCTTCGACTTTCTTCCACTTCTCAGGCGTCACAACACGTCTCATCGCCCCTTACTGCTAACTTCATGGTAAAGCCAGGCCTTTGCCATACGCCAGTGGCGGATCACGGTCGCTGGGCCGATGCCCAGCGCCTCCGCCGTCTCTTCTATGGAGAGCCCGCCGAAGAAGCGCAGCTCGACGATACGGCTTTTCAGCGGATCGACTGCGGCCAGCTCCCGCAACGCTTCGTCCAGGGCCAGCAGGTCACCGGCCTTTTCGTCCGACAGGTCGAGAGCCTCGTCGAGAGACAGTTTGATGCCGCCGCTGCCCCGCTTGGCAGCACGCACGCCGCGCGCGTGATCTATGAGGATACGTCGCATCATCTCGGCCGCGATTCCGAAGAAGTGCGCGCGATTTTGCCAGGCCACGTCTTGATCTACGAGCCGCATGTAGGCTTCGTGCACCAGCGCAGTCGGCTGCAACGTATGGTCTGGCCGCTCGCGGTGCAGGTAATGATTGGCCAGGCGACGCAGCTCATTATAGACGAGCGGGAGAAGCTCGTTGAGGGCTTCGCCGTCACCCCGGCTGGAGGCAATCAGGAGTTGCGTAATGTCGCTTGGTTGCGGGGGTGTCATAGAAGAGGCCCGGCCCCTCTAAAGCCAGGATGTACAACTATCTCTTGTTAGCCAGGATGAGAATATAAACTGTTTACAACCAAGTCAAATCATCGCGGTTCGATTACCTGGACGAGACGCAAAGGGGACGGCGGCCCGCCGAATCTTTATTCACCTATCGCCGCCTTCACGG
>DASQYE010000342.1:0-3838 GCA_035639355.1 Pyrinomonadaceae bacterium | reverse complement strand
GCCTTAACCAGATTGTAGGTCGAGAGCGGAGTGTCTTCGGCTGGCTTGATGACGACAGTGTTCCCGCAAACAAGTGCCGGAATTAGTTTCCAGGAGGGAATCGCCATCGGAAAATTCCAGGGCGTAATCAGTCCGCACGATCCGACGGGCTGGCGCACGCACATGGCAAACTTGTTCGGCATCTCGGCCGGGGTCGTAAAGCCGTGAAGACGACGGCCCTCGCCCGCAGTGTAGTAGGTGCAGTCGATGGCCTCCTGCACGTCGCCGCCCGTCTCCTTCAAGACCTTGCCCATCTCGCGCGTCATGTCCTGGGCGTACTTCTCCTTGCAGCGGATGAGGATTTCTCCGAGGCGAAAGAGCAATTCGGCGCGACGCGGCGCAGGCGTGCGCCGCCAGTGGTCGAAAGCGCCGCGCGCAGCCTCGACAGCGCGCTCCACGTCCTCTTTCGTCGAGACTGGGAAACGGCCGAGAACGTCCCGCGTGTCGGCCGGATTGATGTTCTCGAACGTCTCGCGGCCGACGCTCGGCGTCCACTCGCCGCCTATGTAGTTGTAATAGGTTTTAATGTTCGCGCGTGGCGAAGCAGTGCTCCGTCCGCCGGTCTTCCTGCCGTTTTTGCTGAGAGCTTTTTTTGCCTGAGACATATGTTAAGTGACAAGTGAAGAGTGACAAGTGACGAGCATGAACAAGCTTTTTATCTTGTCACTTGTCACCGAGTCACTCGTCACTGCTTTACTGGTATGTGAACTGGACGATCCTCTGCACGATACGCTCCTGCTGGCTGTCGTAGCGCGCGACGTTAAGGATAATGGCGTCGCCGGCTTTGAGCCCGCTGACGACGCGCTGAAAATCGGCGAGCGAAGCGACGGGCACGCGGTTGATGCGCAATATAATGTCGCCTTCACGGATCGCGGGCACGCCGCCGTTCAAACGCACGTCGGCGACCACTCCGTTCGGGTCTATGTCTTTGACCAGCAGCCCGCGCACACCGGCCAGGTGTCTTTCGTTGACGATCTGCGGCGTCAATTCCGCGAGCGTAATGCCTAGCTTCAAGCTATTGTTTTGAGCATCGGTCTTGCTGTTGGGCGACGCTGGGGGCGCTTCCGGGTCGCGCGGCGCGAGCGAGCTGGGACGCTCGCCGATAGTGACGTTGACGGTGCGCCGTTCGAGCTTGCCGCCCACGTCGCGCAGGAAAGCGACCGGCACGGTCTGCCCTACGGGCGTGGCCGCGACCTTATTAATCAAGTCCTGCGCGTTCGTCAGCGGCTGATTATTGAATTCGACGATGATATCGTTGGTCAGTATTCCGGCCTTGCCCGCCGGCCCTTGCGCCTCGCGCACATCCGTGACGATCACTCCCTTGGCCTCCGTCATGCCGTAAACGCGCGCGAATTCCGGCTTCACAGAGTCGAGTATGATCCCTAAGTAGCCGCGCCTGACGCGGCCCTGCGAGATGATCTGCTGGTAGACGAAGGAGGCTTCGTTCGAGGGCAGCGCAAAGCCTATGCCGTTGTAATCGCCCGTCGAGGTCGCGATCTGCGAGTTGATGCCTATGACTTCGCCGCGCATGTTGACGAGCGGCCCGCCCGAATTGCCGCGATTGATGGCGGCGTCCGTCTGCAAGAACTGCTGGAAGTTGGTGAAGTAAGGGGTCTGTCGCTGCAAGGTCGAGATGATGCCGGCGGTGACGGTCTGGTCAAGGCCGAAGGGCGAGCCGATGGCGAGCACCCAGTCGCCGACCTGAACGTTCGCAGAGTCGCCTAGCCTGACGGTCGGCAAGTCCCTGGTCGTATCGACCTTGACGACCGCCACGTCCGTCTCTTCGTCAACGCCGATGACGCGCCCGCGCAGCTCTTCGCCCGATTGGAGCCCGACCGTGATGCGCGTCGCGCCCTGCACGACGTGCTGGTTGGTCAGAATGTAGCCCTTCGCATCGACTATGAAACCGCTGCCGACGCCGTAGGACGGACGCCGCGACTGGCGGCGAAACATATCAAGCAGCGGATTGCTGGACGACTCGTCTTTGTCGTCGTCCTCGTCGCCGCCGCCGCGCTCGGCCACCTCCGGCGCTGTCGTCTTGGTATCGATCTTGACGACGGCCGGTTCGACGCGTTTCGCGATCTCGGCGAAGGAGGCTGAGAGGGCTTCGGGAGCGCGCGAAATCTCGGCTCCGCTTTGCGCGACCGTTGGGCGTCCGGCGAGCAGCGCGCCGATGCCTATGCCGGCGACCAGACAGGTGACGCCCAGCGCCACTATCCAGACGCGCAGCCGGCGCAAAATCGACAACTCCGTATTCGTCAGTTGATCTTTAGGAAGCTCGTACATAAATCACCACTTTCAGAAGAACCATCGCCCAGGCAATCACCTCTCAAAGATTGCCGCTCGCTCCCGCACACGCAAAGTGTTAGCTTGAGTCCCCGAGAGAGAAGTTATCAAGTATAACGAAAAGCAGGAGAAAAGGAAAAAGGTAAATGTAAAAGTTGCTGTACGGCGACGCGGGCACTGCCTATCTCCGGCCGCAGATTCAGCCCTCGCCCTCGGCCAGGCTGATGTCCACGTCTTCATCGAGCGCGCAGGCGGCGGCTCCCGCCCCGGCCTCGCCCTCTCTACTCTCGCCCAGGCGCAGCTCCGACACGATTATCCCGGCGAAGATCAAACCCGCGCCCAGGGATGCGCGCCCGCCCATCCATTCCTTTCCTCCACGGACGGCGACGGCGAAAGCGGTGGCAAAAACAGGCTCAAGGCTGAAGATGATCGCGGCGTGTGTCGCAGAGACGCGCGATTGTCCCCACGTCCACAGAAGAAAAGTCGCAACCGTTGCGACGAGCGCGAGAAAGATGATCTGCCACAGCACGCGGCCCGTCCAGATGAGCGGAACGGCTTCGCGCGCGACGACCTGCGGCAGTGGATGACGGGCAAGAAAGACGGCGCAGCCCTTGAATCCGAGCCACACGAAGACGAAGACGGCAGCCGCCGACGTGATCTGCAAGACCGTCAGCGAGCGCACATCAAAGCGCCGCGCGTAGCTGCTCAAGAGTGTGATGTGGGCCGCGAACAGGAGCGTACAGAAGAGCGTCAGCACGTCGCCGCCGTTTACGCTCGCATCCGTCGGGATCAGTATGAGCACGCCGCCGACGGAGGCGAGCGCGACCCCGATCAGGTTCTCAAGCGTCGGTCGCACCCTGAGCAGGAAGAGCGCGATGAAGGGCACGAGGGGCGTCGTCAGTCCGGTGATGAAGGCGGATTTCGACGGCGTGGTGTAGACCTGTCCGATCGCCTGGCCCGCGAATGCGAGGCTCATCAGCAGGCCGAGCGTCGCGCCCGCCCGCCACTCTTCCAGTCGAGCGTGGATGAAGAGCCTCGGGAACAGGGCGACCAGTACGAGCGCGGCGAGCGCGAAGCGAATCGTAATGTAGGAGAGCGGCGGCCAGTAGTCGAGCACGTCCTTCGCCATGACGAAGGTCGAGCCCCAGATGAGCGTCACCAGCATGAGGGCCGCATCACTACCGAAATTGCTCTTGATACGCATAAGAGAACAGTGATGAGTGACAAGTGACGAGATAAAAGCTTGCTCCTTTACCAATCACCTGTTCCCAGACTCGTCACTTGTCACTCGTCACTGCCTTAAAAGTACTTTGAGGACGCCCGGAGCGGTGGCGCGCTGCATGGCGCGAACGCCTTCCGCGAGCGGGAGTTCTTCGCTAATCAGGCTTTCCACGTCGATCGCGCGCCGCTGAAGAAGATCGAGCGCTGGTGCAAAGCGTCCGCAGCGCGAGCCTACGACGCTGATCTCGTCCACGACAATACGCGCTGCGTTAAAGGAGGTCGCGCCCTGGAA
>DASQYE010000341.1:0-2950 GCA_035639355.1 Pyrinomonadaceae bacterium | reverse complement strand
TTATGGGCGGTGGGCGGCCGCCGCCGATGCCGTATCGGTATATTCGTAGAACCTGACGACCTTGCCGTCCCGGATGGTGAAGACGTGGGCCCAATCGCCTTCATAGTCGCGCCCGGTCGCCTTGGCGTGCCAGCTGTAATGCCCCAGGGCGACTACGTTCTCACCTTGCGCTATGAACTCCTGCGGCTCGAACTGCCGAACGTCCTGCGTATCTGAAAGCGTCTTGAAGAACCCTGCGACCTGCTCTATACCGCTGCGCCTGCCCGAGAAAGGAACGTTTTCCATTACGGGCAGACGCCATTCGATGTCGTCCGACATTCGATCGAGGATAGACAGTATATTGCCGCTCTTGAAGCTCTCATAGATTTGCTGCACCACCCTTGTGTTCTCTTGTTCGCTCATGGCCGGCTCCTTTT
Organism: Pyrinomonadaceae bacterium; assembly: GCA_035639355.1. Taxonomy (GTDB): domain Bacteria; phylum Acidobacteriota; class Blastocatellia; order Pyrinomonadales; family Pyrinomonadaceae; genus DASQYE01. The sequence goes on along the minus strand of DASQYE010000341.1, from coordinate 2,534 downwards.
CAAGAGTAATGGGATGGAAAATAAGGTGCTTCTATACCTGACGCCGAGAATAAGTCAACCGGCGGAAGCAGCGCCCCGCGCAGGAATTGATCTGCCCGCGCGCGTCAAGCATTCGCGCCACTCGTGTTATGAAAGATGATGAGATGGATGTTACAGGTCAGACGGGCTCGAACGACTTGTTATGCTACGCGCAGAGCGTCGCGACGACCCTTTGAGCAGGGCGGCTTCACCTAGGGATTCCGAATAGAACGAATGATGCCCATTGCGAAAGCGCGGGTCTCTGCTTTCTGACATCGAGCATCGCCAGCCGTAGGGCTTCCGACGGCACATTGCTACGCAGGTTTTTTACGAACGACTTCATCAGTGCGGCGGTGGCCCTGTCGTTGACGCTCCAAAGACTCATGACGACTCTAGGCACACCCGCGATCTGGAATGCTCTTGAGAGACCTATCACTCCAGCGTCGTGAGTTTTTCCGAGGCCCGTCTGGCACGCGCTCAAGATGGCTATCTGCGCTTTGAGCCTGGAGCTTTGCACCTCCTTCGCCGTCCAGAAGCCCTGCCTTAGATTCCTGGCTGATAAAAATAGAAAGCCGCCCGAGAGAGGGTCGTCGCTGCTGGCGATACCGTGCGTCGCAAAGTATAGAAAATCCGCGCGGCCTGCTCTTGCCAAGACCCTGCGCTTGGCCGCTCTCCTGCCGATCAGAGGTCTGGCGGCGATCAGCCCGGCGATAGCCAACGCTTCGTCTTCGGCTCCGGGAAGCGGCGGCACTCTCCATCTCCTGTCGGGAGGGAAATAAGGATTACCTATGACAAGAGGGTTTTGATAGCTCGGCGTCCAAGCTTTGATGCGACTCTCGATATCGAAAAGACTGGGGGCGATTGAGATCGACATCTTATCTATCAGGAAGATATCGGAATGGAACGGGCGCAGGACTGCGAAGGGCACAGTGCCTATGCCCAGGATGGGAGCGACGATAAGATGCCTTACGGAACTCAATTGATCGGCGATAGGCGTCGGTAATAATAGGGCCGTCGCCTCGGCAATGGCTCGCTCGGCGGGTATTTTCGGGCCGACGGCTGCGGGAGACGCGGCTCCGTCACGAAGAGAAGGAGCACGAGCGGATTGTAGAGAGTCTACGCCGAGCGAGCCTCTAAGGCCGTAGATGGTTGATTCCAGTTTCTGTCGCGGTAAAGGCTCGCCCGAGTAGGCCCGCAAACCTTTTTGGTCTATCAACCAGACCTGAAACAAATCTTCCTTATAAGCATAAAAGATAAGGGCCGTCGCGGGCGCGAAGTTATCTCGCAAAGCGCGCGTTATATCCGCAAGCGAAGAAGGGCCGACGTATTCCGAAAGCGGCGGCGCACCTCTTACAAGAAAAGCCTCCGAGATTTCCCGCTGGGTGTCTTCTACCTCTACTCTTCGCCTCCTTTTGGAATCCGTCATGCTCATGCCCCTGGAAGTCATCAGGCTTCTATGCGCGGCCGCGTACTGATCTATCGCCGCCTCAAACTCGCTTTCGGCCCCCGACGGTATCTGTGCGCCCGTCAAGGTACGGGCGAGCGAGATCAACAGCAGACAGATCAGGATTTTTACAGATGCTCTCATTAAAGACTCCATCTGGCAGGCCCACAGGACAAAAGCGAAAGGACGGCCGGGGCCGGGCCACGCGAGCGCGCGAAAGGCAGCGGCTACGCCGAACACGCTCACTATGAAAGACCGAGCTTATTCCGGCCCACGGGATCGGCCCGCTAAGAAATGGTTATGCCGCGAAATAGATTATGCCGCGCGGGCGCGCTTGCTCTCGACCTGACGCTTTATCTCCCTCAACATCTCTATACGAATCAACCCGCTGAAAGGGCCTATCAGGCTCCAGTAGAGGCGAAAGCGGCGGCGGCTTCGCGCGTCCGTGCATCTCACCCTGGTCTCCGTTCTAAGCAGAACACGGTCGGCGGAGCGCTGCGCGAGCGAGAAATTCCAGGCAGCTTTAGCATATCCCTCCTCGCTGAATCCGCGATAGCCTTCCACATCCAGCCGGCGAAGATCGCCGCACAGCGTCCAGAACTTTCCGACCACCCCGAGCAGCAGCTCTTCATTCACCTTTTCGCCCAGCAGTATGAAGCGCCTCTTCAACAATTGATCGAGCGTCAAGGCCGGAGGGGTCTGCATACCGCGAAGCCGAAACAGCCAGGGAGTAATCCTGGCGCTGCTGATGTCCAGGCGGCGAACAGCAGCATAAACTTCGTCAACGGAACCCGAAACGATCAACACCTGATGGCGCTCCGTGACATCATAAACAGGAAGGAAATCATCTATCAGCATGGGCCCGTTTCACCACAACGCGCAATAAACAGGAGCGGCAGCAGCAGGGCCGTCGAAAGCCCGTCCGCCCGTTTGTAGCTCAAACCTGACGACTCGCGGGGAATACTACAACAAGAGCATTCCGGGGCGAGAAAGAAAATCCACAGGCGGCCTGAAAGTTCGTCGTATGCAAATATTGATGATGATTCTATGCGGGGGCCTGTTACACAGAGGA
>DASQYE010000340.1:0-17969 GCA_035639355.1 Pyrinomonadaceae bacterium | reverse complement strand
GACTCAACTCGCGCACCTCGCTCTTGCTCATCCCCGCTTCGATCAGAGGGCTACGCACGCCGTGCTCGTTCGCCGCCCGCCTGCCGGGGCGAAAATCTCCCAGATCGTCCGTCGTCGAGCCATCGACTACGAACGCCAGAGAGCGTGAGCGAGCGAGCGGGGCGAGTTTTCCGTACAGCTCCTGCTTGCAGAAATAACAGCGGTCGGAGGCGTTCGCAATATAGCGCGGGTCGTCCAGCTCCCCGGTTTCCAGAGTCTGATGATGGAAGCCGAACTGCTCGACCAGGCGGGCGACCTCCGCGCGCTGGTGCTCGGCGAGGCTCGCCGAGTCTCCGGTCACGCACAGCGCGCGTCGTCCCAGCTCCTGCGTCGCGATAAGGGCGACGTAGGTGCTATCGACTCCTCCTGAGAAGGCGACCAGGACTGAGCCCATCTCGCGCAGGAGCGCGCGCAGGCGCTCTTCTTTGACCTCGGCCTCAGGCGAGACGGCGGCGGCACGCAACGCGTCTCCCTGCTCCTGCTGTTGCTCCGCCGGTGAATCTTCAATCAAATAATTGCTCACAACACATTCCACTTTCAGGCGAGAGCGAGCGCCCGATCTCTTACCGCATACATGACTTCAATTTATAAGTGTACTTTCCTGATTCGTGCGGCGCATGTTATCGCAAGCGTCCATGAGAGCGCAACCGAGAGCAAGGATGAAGGCCGCAAGGATGAAGGATGAAAATGTGAATCGCAGATTGAGTATTTCCAAATCAGATTCAGTATTTCAAATTTGAGATTGCAGGATCACAAATCGCTTTCATCCTTCATCCTTCTTCTTTGCGGCCTTCGTCCCTGCTTTTCCTGTGCGCGAGCGGCGTGATAAGATCAGCGCCTCCCCAGGTTTGGATTCTCTCTCTGGAAGATTTCCCAGTTCGGAAAGTCGCGTTTGATCGAAATGCTTTCTCGATTTCGTCCTCTTGTATTCATCTTCCTGGCGCTCTCGCTCACACTCTCTTGCGCCCCATTGGCCGTTGCCCAGGACGATGACGGCTTTAGCGATACGGCGGCGGCCGATCCCGTCAGGCTCTTCGAGCAGGGACAGGACGCGCATCAGAAGGGAGACCTGCCGCTCGCGCTCGAATTTTACGAGGAGGCTATCAAGGCTCGACCGGAATTTCCGGAAGCCGAGTACCAGCGCGCGCTGGCGCTAGTCCAGCTGGGTCGTTTGCCGGAAGCCGAGAAGGGTTTGCGCCGGGCGGGCGAGCTGCGAGCCGAATGGGCGCTGCCTGCGGCTGCGCTGGGAGCGCTGCTCGTGCGTCTCAATCGACCCGAAGAGGCCCAGGGCCAGCTTGAGCGCGCCCTCAAGCTGGACGCACGCAACACGGCCGCGCTCGTGGCCCTGGCCGATCTCTCTTTACGCAGGAAGGCATCGCGCGCGGAGCTACAGCAGTTGTTGGGACAATTACAGAGCGCCACGACCACTGGCGGCGGCGAGGGTGTTCCGGCAGAGCTATGGGCTGTGCGCGGCTCGATTGAGCGAGCGCTGGGCGAGAACGCCGCTGCGCTCGCAAGTCTGGATCGGGCGATCGGCCTCGCGCCCGGCGACGTTCAGGCGCGCATGGAGCGAGCGGAGCTTCGCGCAGCCGCAGGCGACCTTGAGCGCGCACTCGAAGACGCCCTCGCAGCGCAGCGCGCCGCGCCGAAATCAGTTAATGCCGTTCTGCTTCTGGCCAGAATCAAAGCCCAGGCCGGGAAGAAGGACGAGGCGATCGGCACGCTCGATGCGCTGGACGAGGCGTCGAAGCGTCTGCCCGAAGTGGTCTCCCTGCGAAACACTATATTGATAGACGACTCGAACAATGCGGAGAGCTGCGCAGGGTTGTCCAAGATTCTCGAAACGGAGCCGCGCAACCCTGCGCTGCTGGCGCGCCTGGGCTCATGTTATCGCGTCAGCGACCCGGCGCGCTCGCTCGATTACTACCGCCGCGCGTCCGACTTGGATACGAACAACGTCGATTACGCGGCAGGCTATGTGGCCGCGCTCGTACAGGCGCGCAGATTCGCCGAGGCCGTCATCATCTCGCGCCGTATCCTGGCCGTCGCGCCCGACAACTATACGGCGCACGCCAACCTGGCGACGGCTCTCTACGAGTTGAAGCGCTTTCGAGAGGCGCTGGTCGAATACAACTGGCTGCTCGCGGCCAGGCCGGAGCTTTCCGTGGCCTACTTTTTTATAGCGACCGCCTACGACAAGCTCGGCGAATACACTGAGGCGCTGGCCGCCTATGAAAAATTCCTGGCGCACGCCGATCCCAAAGACAATCAGCTAGAGATAGATAAGATCAATTTAAGACTCCCCTCGCTGCGCCGCCAGATCGCGCGCGGTGAAGGAATCAAGCCCAGGAAGAAGAAGCAGTAATGGTTCGCGGGGCGAGCAGGCGGCCGCCGCCGGGGTGTAAAAATCCCGGCCGCGAATAAAAGCTTTGTAATATTGCCAGAGAAGATTTAATATTCGTTCTAGTTTACGGGTCCCCCAACGCTCAACCTAAAAACGGAAGACGCCGATGTATCACTCATTGCTTTCCAGCCGGACGCAAACCGCCGTGAGTCTCTGCGCGCTACTGTGGCTCATCATGTGCGCCGCCCAGGCGACTCAAGGGCAGGACAAAGGCATACAATTCATGCCCGCTCCGCCGCCCATGAAATCCGTCACGCGCGACGAGCGCTCGCAGCTCGACGCCGCCCGCGACACCAAGGCACGCCTGCGCGCCACTTTGGAGATGGCGGCCGCGCGCCTGGCCCGCGCCGAAGAGTTGGCACAAGGGCAGCAATACGACGCTTCCTGCGCGCAGCTCGGAAGCTACCAGGGGCTCATCGAAAATCTTTTCGCTTTCCTGAACGCAAGAGAGCCGAACAAGAACAAGATACGCGACATCTACAAGCGACTGGAGATCACCTTGCGCGAGCAGGGCACACGCATCGAGGCGATCCGCCGCATCACGCCTTCCGAGCATTCCATCAACATCAAAACCATCCTCGATTACTCCTATCGGGCGCGCACGGAAGCGCTCAACTCATTCTTCGGCAACACGGTCGTCTCTGAGGTTTCGGCAACCGACGAGCCCGCCTCTGAGGAGCAGACTTCAAACGATACGCCTCCGGCGAGCCCGCCGGAAAATCAGCTATGAGATCAAGAAAGCTTTACCTCCGGAGCGTCGCCTGGATTTTAGTCTGCGCCCTGGCCGCCCCCTCTCTGCTTTCGGCGCGTGCGCCGCGCCCGCGTCGTGATTCGCTGACAGAGAAGGAGGCAGACCTTGTGCGCGAGGCGCAGGCGCTAGATAAGCGCACGGAGGTCTTCGTCAAGGTGGTGGAAAGAAGGCTGCTGGCGTTGACGGACCCGAACGCCGCCACCTCCAGGCAGGCGCAAAAGGACGCGGAGAAGTGGGGCGACCTTCCGAAGGGGACGCGCGCCGAATTGCTCTCCGACATCGCAAATATTCTGGACGAGGCTGTGACCAACATAGAAGATGTCGGCGCGCGCGACGCTAAGAGCCGTTTGATCCCGAAATCCCTGCGCATACTGGCCCAGGCTTCGACGCGTTTTCTACCGCAGCTCACGGCTTTGCGCGACCAGTTGAAGGAAGAGAGCGAGCTGGGCGCGCTTGAGAAAGTTCTTGAGAACGTGCAGGAGATCGTCACGGCGTCGAACAATCTCCCGCCGGAAACGCAGGAGAGCGGCAAGCAGAAAAAGGGCAAGGGGTGAACGCTTTTTGAGAGGCGAAAGATAGGATCGGCGCAGGTGCGCCTCTGTCTATCTCTTTCTACGCGGCTTGCCTTTCGACATCCTCCCTCCACCCCTTTTTTAATTTGAACCCGCGCGTGCCCCGGCTCGTAGAATACGAGACGCGCTCTCGTGTGCGCTCGACCGCTGAAGCCTGACTTGTGCCGAAAGGATTAAGGAATGGACAGTAGATATTATCCGGGCGTCGAAGCCGATACGACTCAACTGATGGAGGAGCTGCGCAGTCTCTTCGATTCGGACTACGAAGTGCAGACCATGCAGGTTTCAAGCACGGCCGTCTTACAGGCGCGCAAGTCGAGCACGCTGCGCGACCTGACCGGACTCTCTTCGGCGCTGACGATTAAGCTCACGCCCGAGCACGGCGGGACGCGCGTCGAGATGGGCATGCAGAAGTGGTTCGACAAGGCAGCGGTCGCCGCCGCCGCCGTGATTCTCTCCTGGGGGCTCCTTCTCGCTCTGCCCGCGCTCGGCGCTTACTGGCAATACAAGATCACTGAAGACGCCTGGAAAGTCATTGAAGATCATATAGCGCGCAAGGCTGGAGGCTACGTCCCGCCCATGCCCGGCCGCTGCGGAACCTGCGGCGCGGCCAACAGCGCGGGCTCCGGGTTCTGCTCCACCTGCGGGGCGAACATGCGTGTCGGTCTCATCTGCTCTTCCTGCGGCGCGGAGCAGAAAGACGCCTCGGCGCGCTTCTGCAATCGTTGCGGCAAGCCCATCTCCGCAAGCTCCTGATCTTTATCGCCCTTTACAGGCACAAGCGGCCAGGCCGCGCGCCCTACGCCCTCAGACCCTATGAAGACATCTCCACGCCTCTTCTTGCGCTTCGTATGAACCGTCGCGTCATAAAGGTCGCCGCGCACTCTCCTGCTTAAGCGCGCAATCACGCGCTCGCTCTCTCGCTAAATTAATCCGCGCTTCGACGCGAAGTCTCAAACGATGTTGAGCAGTTTCGGCCTCCCGAGCCGACGGCGGGGGATAGCCGCGCCTTGCTCGCCGCACAGCCCTCGGACACCGGTCGGATATAACACGCAGACATAGGATCAATAAATCTCTTGACATCCTTCCCCTCCGGGCATAGAGTCCTGCTGCATTTCGGTCAGAACATCTTCACCTCGCGCCTTTGAAGTCATCACCTTCCGCTCTGCACGCACACGAAGAGCGCCCCTTTAGGAAGACTCGCAAAATCAGATTAAATCCTCAACACCCCCTGATAATCAGAAAGGACATTTCCATGTTCAAGAAAATGCAGAAAGCATTGGCGATAATGTTAATGCTTTCGTTCCCCGGCATTGGTTCTTCATTTGTTTTCGGTCAAGGCGGAGGCGGTCAGTCGGCCGGCGTCGGTGCAGACGCCCCCGTCTCGCAAGCCAATAGAGCAGTCGAGGGAGTAGTTCCGGCGGCGGAGAAGTACAAACCCGTTTACTCGGAGGTTGAACCGACTCTTACGGCAGAGCAGCAGGCCAGCATTGACCGTATGGAAATACACAGGGATAGGGCTTACAGGAACCTCAACTCCAAGCTCGAACCCGTTTCCGATCACCCTGTCGAAGGGCCTAAGTTTTATAAGATGATGAGGGACGGTACATTCCGCAGCGATGAGACTGAAGTTCCGGGAGAGATTACCAAGGCGGATGGTACGGGCACTCTTTTCCGTAACTCCGATGTGACCATCACGGGAGCGAGCGCCTCCGTCATACATGAACCGGCGCACGCCCAGATCGGCAAGAATGTTTTTTACACCGCCAACTGGTACGCGGCCAGGTCTGGCAACGGCGGCTCAACCTTCACCTATCTGAACCCTTTCACGGACTTCCCGGCCATGTGCTGCGACCAGGATGTCGCCCATGACGTGAGCCGTAATCTCATACTGTGGTACCGGCAGGGCTCGATGGCTACTAACGGGACGAATCAGGTTAAGCTCTCTGTATCAACCAACGGAGGACTTTCCTTCCTGACCTATACATGGAGTCCCACGACCTTTGACGCCTCACTGACAAACAGGTGGTTCGATTACCCGCACCTCGCTCTGTCGAATAATTTTCTTTACCTTGTCTCCAACGTCTTCAACGCCTCAGACACCCAGACGCACAGGATTATCGTCAGAATGCCGCTCGAACAACTGGCGGTCGGAGCGGCGTTCAATTACTACCGTTGGACTTTTACGGCGGGCCAAACGATCACACCCGTACAGGGAGCGACCGAGACCATGTACTTCGGCTCGGCGGAGAGCAGCGCGGGAACATTCCGCGTATTTTCGTGGCCCGAAAGCACTACCACGCTGACCTCGATCGGCAGGACAGTGCCCGCCTGGACGCCCACCAACAAGGACGGGATATGCACTGTCGCCAATGGCAGGAATCCATGCGGCCGAGCTGACCAGCGCGTTACGGCCGGATGGGTGGCTAAAGGAGTCATCGGATTCTTCTGGAATGTGAGACAGGGAGGTGGATTCCCATACCCTTACATAAACGCGGCCACCTTCCGAGAGAGCGACAAGCTCTATCTGGCGCGACCTTACATTTATAATACGGGCTTTGCTTTTCAGTATGGTGCGGCCGCACCCAACATCCGTGGCGACCTGGGTATTGCCCTTCTGGCGGCCGGTGGCTCCATAGGGTATCCGAGATTCTGGGTCGGTATAGATGACGGCTACAACGGAGTGCCGCCCGGCTGGGAGCTTTATCACATAGTCAGCAGCACGAACTGGGGTAAGACCGGCACCGGCAAAGAGGGAGCGGGCGATTACTTGCGCGTTCGGCAATTCTCGCCCGTCGGTTCGATCTGGACGGCCTCCGGCTACTATGGGTTCGGCTCAACGGTCGCCTATAAAGGCAAGTTCGTGGTCTTTGGTCGAGGCCGCGAGCAAAGAGCCTTCTCACGCTGGAACGCGCTCTAATTAGCGAGCGCACTGCTCGCAGCTTAACGCAGATCAAACGGTCTTGCGTTAGACAGCAAAGGGGGAAGTGCCCTCGTAGAATCTCGTACGAGGGCACTTCCCCCACTCTTAAAAGCAATGACTCCTACGCGAGAGAGAGAGATACCCTAAGCTTCCCACGATGGCTCGATTTTTTCCGTTCGATGCAGCTTTGACGCTTGCGGCGACGCCTTAGCTCTCATGGGGCGGGCGTCAGAGACATTTTGTCATCCGGGGCTCTCCGCCGAGTTCCAGGTTAAAGTCTCCGATCACCTGCCCCGTATCGGTGAGCGTGATGTTGAGGGTCATCCTCTTGCCATCGCTCCAACCGCTGAACCGAGCCGGATGACTGTCAGCCCTCTGGCCCTCGTGCTCCGGGCCACCGCGCTCTCTGACATAGTCGGCCCTCACCTCGAAGCGATTGTTGGCGTCGAGCGTCAGGGCCTGGCTGATAGTCCCGTGCGCGCAGTCAAGCTCGAAGGTGCTGCTGTTATCCGCGACCTGCAAAGAGATGTGGTCGCCGCCCCAGTTTCCCCTCGGCACATCTTTCGCTGCGGTAGAACCTGGATTCATGCCCGAGTCGTTGACCCTTGTGTGCGGTCTGCCTCGTCGCCTACGTGCGATCCTTCTCCTGCGACGCTGATGGCCGGAAAAGGGATCAACCGCAAAAAAGCGGTCGGCCCCGGAATGAGCCTGTGCGGGCGAATCGTCAAAGCGAGTCTCAACCTCGCTCGTGCGCGCGCAGAGTGTTGTTCCACCGGCTAACATTAAGATCATGGACGCAAGAGCGATCAAGCTTCGAGACGAGACTATCGCTCGACGCCGGTTAATGTTTTTCCTCATCACTGCGATCCTTTTGAGGTTGGTGGAAAGTGCGCTTTCCATAATTTATGGCTTTGCTCCACAGCTCGGGGAGGGATGGCTAGGAGTATGTTAATGAGAGCCCGGATAACAGGCAAGCGTTTGATCGTGGCTTTTACTCCTCGCCTGCTTCAAACTCGTCCCCGTGTATGTTGAAGTAACGGCGGGGCGCGTTGCCTCTAATCTCGCCTGACGGCGTTCTCGGCTACTCTTCGCTGCCGGGAAGAGTCGGAGCGTAAGGCTTCTGCGAGCAAAAGTAGGAGCGCCCGAGTTTGCGCGATGTTATTCGCAATGCAAACTCGGGCGCTCCTACTTTTCGCGCCAACTCGGTTTGGATAACCCTGCGTATCTTTACGCGCCCCCTCGGCCTGCTATTGCAGTGACAGAAGGTACGCGACCAGCGCGTCAAAGTCGCTCGCGGATAGATGCGAGGTCTTTCCGTGCGTGTCTTTGATGACCCTGATGTTGTTGGCCGCCAGCGCCGGGTTGATCTGGCCGTTGACGACGAGCGGGGCCAGGTTGCTCGTGCCGAGCTGGTCTATCTGCGCCTTGCCGCTGGCGTCCGGGACGGGGCTATCGAGGCTGACGTAGAGCTGGCCCATGCCGTCGCCCGCCAGGCCGCCCGCGCTGTGACCAGGCGCGATGGGAACTTCGGTCGGCAGGTTGTTCGCGCCGCGCCTGTGGTCGGTTCGGACGGTGCGGAAGTTGAAGCCGCGCTCGCCTGCCATGAGCAGCGGCGAGTCGGGCGGCAGAAGAATCTCGCGCAAGGTATGCGCGAATCCGTAATGCAGCCAGCGCGGGACGCTGTCCCAGAAGGCGCGCAGGTGTTTGGTATTGCGGCTGCTGAAGTTCTGCGGCGTGCCCACGTCCTGCGGCGGGCCGAACTTGATGAAGAAGTAATCGTTCTTCGGACGGAAGAACGGCCCGTTGCCGTCAACCGTCGATTCCGATATTACTCCCGGCTCGTGTATGTTGAAATCCTGGAAAGTATCATCGCGCACGCCGTTGGTAGTCTTATTGCCGTTGTGATGGCAATCGGCGCAGCCGGCCCCGCCGTCTCTGACTTTCGCCGTGAATATCTGCTTGCCACGGGCGATCTTGGCCGCCAGCGCCTCGTCCGGAAACTGTGTCATCGGGTTGGGAAAGCGGCGCGTCTCGTTCTGCGACCAGAGGATTTGCAGGTAAGCCATGTCGTAATAGCCGACCTTGAAGGCCTTGCCGTTCAAATCCGGGCGACCTATACCTTGCGAGTTTTCAGCCGTCTTCTGTAGGACGTATTGCTCGCGCGCCTTGAAGCGGTCTACGGCGTTGGCCTGCGGGAAGAGCGGAGTGGGGGCGCGTTCCCCAAGCAGCACCTCTCCGTTGCAGGCCGAGGCGTAGGCCATAAAATCGTTGTTCAGTCCCTCGTACCACTCGGGCCAATTGTCGGAGATGTCCTTGTTCTGCGGGCAGACCTTGACGCCGCCGACGGCGTTGGCCGCCACGTTCCACTGGCATCCGTCCTGCCGGCCGTCCCAGTGGCAGAAGCCGCATGACTTCTGCCCGTCATCCGAATAGGCAGAGGAGAAGAACCAGCGCAGGCCCACCTCCTCATCCGTGGCGAACAGACCTTGCCCGTTGCTGCCCGTCGTCGGGTCAACGGTCGAGGGCGTCACGCCGACCGCCGTATAGCCCAGCCGCGACAGGTTGCCGACGCTGTCAATGCCAAGGAATGAGACATCCTCTGTTTGAAGGTTGGCGACGTAGATGGTCTTCCCGTCGGGCGAAGCCTCTACGCCCTGCGGCGTCACGCCGCCCGTGAACTCTATATCGAGCGGGGTGAGAAGCTGCGAGGGAGTGGTCGTCGCCTGGTTGATGCGAAACGCCTGCACCTTTTCCGAATGGGCCATCGTGACAAAAAGCAGGTTGCCGCGGATCGCCATCTGCTCGGGGCCGCTGCCCTTTATGATCTTCTGAGCGTCGGCATGATCGCGCAGGTCTACGTACTGGCCGGCGACGACCAGCTGCGAGATGTCGCGGCCCTCGTCCACGTAGCGGTAGACGAACTTGTTTATGCTTGTATCGAAGATGTTCAGCTCGCTGCCGATGTCGTCAAATGTAGTCGCCTTGGTGGCGTCGGTCATGACGGGCGTGTAGCCCAAAGGCTGGCCGTTGTTTTTAATGGCAACGCCGTTGGCATCCTTCGTCGGCAGACCGTGGCCCGTCTCTCGCTGGTTCAGCTTTGTGTTGGTCTCCTGCCCGCTGACGATGCCCCACCGCCCGGCGATCTTGACATCGGTCGAGAGCCCGCCGACCGGCATGACCTTTAGCAGCTGGTTTGCGTCGCTGGCGACGTTGATGGCCGCGATGGTGTGGCCAAGGGTGTTGGCGACGTAGAGCGTCCGGCCGTCGGCGCTCAGGTCCAGGTCTCGCGGATTCGAGCGCTCAAGGTCGCTCGTGCCCGTCGGAATCTGGCCGATGAGAGTGAAGAACGGGCCGGGATCGACGCGGTAGGCCCTCACCACGTCATTGAAGCGGTCGGTCAGGTAGAGCCGCGTGCCGTTGCGATTAAAGATCAGCTTCTCGGCGTAGAAGCCCGTCTCGAACTCGCCGATCACGGCGTCGGTGCTCGTATCAATGACGCTGGCGAAGTTGCCGTACTGGTTGAGCACGACGAGGTAGGGCTGCGGGTAAATGGCGGTGTTGAGAGGCGAGACCTTGAGCCCTATGGGGCGCAGGCCGCGCGTCTGCCCTGGCGGTCTGAGGTCTATCCACTTGATGACCGTGCGGCTATTGGTATCGAGCACGGCCACGCGCCAATCCGGATAGCCTTCCCTGCCCGGCAGCGTGACGTAGAGCTTTCGACCGTCGGGCGCGAGCGCCAGCGCACGCGGCTGGCTGCGAAACGGCTGTTTGCGAAACGGCCAGAGCTGGTTGCCGCTCTTGACGACCGGATTATTGGGGTCGATGCGCGTGCCCGGATCGGGCCGCCCGTCTATGTAGCTGGCCCCGTACATGATCTTCGTAAAGCGCTGAAGGCCGCCGCGCTCTCCGGCCGGCTCCGCGCCGACTATATTTTTCACGGGGTCACTGGTCGGCCCCGTAATGATCTTGCCCTGCGAGTCTGTCTTGACGGCCGTTTCAAAGAGGCGCAGGGCGAGCGGCGCTTCCGGCGTTGTCTTCAAGACTTTCTGTTGAAATGAAGATGAGAGAAGTAGAGGCGCAGAACTGGCGCTCGTGCGACCCGCGCGTAGCGCTAAGCACACAAGCCCGAGACCCAGCACCACGGCGATAACCGCATATTTCACTTTGTCGTTCATCCTGGAGACTCCCCCGAAAAGGCTTTTTTTGCACTCGAAGCCGACCTGTTAACGGCCATCGTTCGCCCGGCTCGATAAGGCGACGCGCGCCTTGAAACCGAGGGGCGAACCGGCGATAAGGCTTTCATCAGAAAGCTATCGCTTAAACAGTCCGGCGAGCGCCCCAGAAAATACATCGCTCTCAAGATTTTTTTTGGCCGCGAATGACGTGGCTGAGCGTTTTCGTCGTTCTAATTTTTTCGAGGCAGCGCGCGGGGCGGCCGCCGGGCGGTTACGGGTAAACGGACGGGCTGGGATCAGTCATGCCTGAGGGCTTTGACAGGGTCGATGCGTGCGGCGCGTGCGGCCGGGTAGAGCGCGGCCAGGATGGAGATGACGACGGCGAAGAGGATCGCGCCGAGCCACAGGTAGGGCGGAAGGGCGAAGAAGTCTACGTAGGGTGCGCCCTGCGGTTTCAGTATGAAGCGGTAGGCGAGTCGGTTGGCCGCTCCGTCAATCGCCCAGGCGACGAGCGCCCCCGTCACTCCTCCGGTCAGGCCGATGACGGCCGCCTCTACGAAGAAGATAAGCTTGATCTCGCGGTCTTCGGCTCCGATGGCCTTCATAATGCCTATCTCGCGCGTGCGCTCCAGTATAGACATAATCATAGTATTGGCGATGCCGAAGGAGGCGACGAGCAGAGAGATGCCGCCCAGTAGCCCTAGCGCCGAGTTGATGATGAGAAAGACTGTGCGCAGCTGTTCCAGCTGGTCAACGATGGAGAAGCTGCCGAAGCCAAGCTCCGCGAGTCGCTTTCGCACGTCGGTCAACACGACGGGGTCTGTCACGCGAATCACGGCCGAGCCGTAGCCGCCGCTCTCGTTTTCGCCCAGCGCCCCGCTCTGGCGCGCAAGCTCAAGCGCCACCTCGCTCAGATTGTCACGATGCTCGCGCGTCCAGGCGCGCGCCGCCTCTAAGGGAATGTAGACATCGGAGGCGGGCATCATGCCGCGAAAGCGCGGCCCGTCGCCCTCCGGCGCTTTCAGCACGCCGACGATGCGCAACGAGCGCGCCGCGAGCCTTTCGGTCGTCGGCTCGCTGCCCCCCGGCTCGTCCCCGAGCGGCAGACCGAACAGGCTCGGCCCCCCGTCTTCATCCCTCTCTTTATCCGGGGCGAGCAAGTCCAGGCTCTTTCCTATAGCGTCCTCGGCCTTCGCATAGCCGAAGTGATTCAGGAAATCCGCGCCGACAATGGCCTCGTCCGCGCCGGGCGCCGAGAGCATGCTGCCGGCCGCGTACTCCTTGAAGCGCGAAGACGGGTTGGGCACAATCGCCCCGCCGATGGAAAGCATACGGGCGTGACCGTTGGAGCGCACGTAGACGTTGAAGATGATGGTCGGCTCGACGTAGGCGACTCCGGGAATCTGCGCAAGCTCGGCGATTGCCGCATCATCGAGCGCCCTTTGCGGAGCTTTGTCGGGTCTGAGGCTACGATTACCGTGCCTCTGCTCGGGCGGCCGCCCGCCGCTGTCATTCCCGCCCTTGTTGAAACCGGAAGAAGCGATGCTCGAAAGGCTGCGGCCAAAGACCGTAATCTCGTTGAAGAGGTCCAGCTCTTTAAAACGCATCACGGTGTTGCGCTGTAGGCCGAGCCCGAACGATACCATCGTGACGATGACGGCCACGCCGACGATTACGCCCATCGTCGTCAAGGTCGCACGCAACCGCGCCTCTCGCAGGTTCCGCAAAGATAGATGAAGAATGTCGAAAAACGTCATAACAACGAAGGGCGGAGGGATAAGGGATGAGGGATGAAGGAATGCGGAACTAGGAACGATGAATGATGAATTAAAAACAGTTGTCTTTCATTCCGAGTTCCGCATTCCTCACTCATGGTTTCCTCTTCATCCCTCACGCTGCCGCCCTCATCCCTTCGTTCCTCCCTCATCCCTCCGAGAAGACGTGATACACGGCGTCCATAGTCCAATCCGCGAGGCTGTGTGTGACGACATCAGCGCCGGCCGCGCGCAGCTGCTCTTCCGAGACCGTATTCGTCACGCCGAGGGTGCGCATCCCGGCGGCGCGGCCCGACTGTATGCCGGGCGGCGAGTCTTCTATCACTAGACATTCTTGCGGAAGTAGCGGCAGCTTGCGCGCCGCGCGCCGCTTCTCGTTCAGAAGCTCTAAGGCGCGCCTGTAGCAGCACGGGTCTGGCTTGCAGGCGGCGACATCCTCGGCGCTGACGACGGCGGCGAACTCGCCATTCAGGCGCGCGCGCGCGAGCACGTAATCTATCTCGACGCGTCGCGCCATACTGACTAAGGCCAGCGAGTAGCGACGCGAGGCGGCCTTGACGAAAGTCACAACGCCTGGAAAGAGCGGCGGCTCGTCCCCTATCGCCTCCCTATGCAGCTCCGATTTACGCTCGACGAGGGAACGGAGCGCGTCTTCCGTCAAAGGCTTTCCGGCGCGCTCGAAGATGGCGCGCACGAACACGCGGTCGTCCGCGCCGAGCAGGCTGTAATAGAGTTCGTCCGTAATGTCGATGGCGTGCTCGCCCACCACATCGCGGTAGACTTGTAGTTGCAGCGGCTCGTCATCAATGATGACACCGTTGAAATCGAACAGGATGGACTGAATCATGAAGGTCGCGTCCGTTGCCCTGGCTTTTACGAATTATGTGGAACGGTACGGGCATTGTAAGGCGCGCGCGCCGCCGCAGGCAAACATGTGGCCTCTGCCCGCTTCGGGATTCGACGCAAACGTAAAGTGCGACGCGCTCGCGCCTACTCTTGACCGGGCGCGGCGCGAAGCACTGACTCTATGCGCTCGTTCTGCTGACGGAACAGGATCGGCAGCCGCTCGCTTTCAAGCACGTCCAGCCGGCGCAGGACTTCACCCAGCGAAAGCTCGTTCTTCAGATTGACCTGGTAGTCCAGGTCTGCGCGCAGGCGATCCTTCTCGTCCTGCCGGTTCTGCGACATCATGATGACGGGCGCTTGGATGCCGGCGATGACGCCGAGCACCAGCCCGAACAACTGGTAAGGATATTCATCGAAGGGACGCCCCATGAACCACGAGTTGAGGAATATCCAGGCGGCCAGGATGAGTATTAGTACGCCTATGAATTTCCAGCTTCCGGCGAAGACCGCAAGCTCCGAGGCCATACGGTCGGACGTAGTCATCCGCGCCGCCTCCTCTTCGTTGACGTTGCGCGAGACTCGCTGGCGCAGCAGTTCGTCCGTCTCGCGCAGGCGATTCGTGATCGCGCTCAGCATCTTCAAAGCGACATCCGGGTTGCGGCGCACGAAGGAGAGAAAGTCGTCGCGCGAGAGCACGGCCAGGCGCGCAGGTTCGATGACCGTGGCCGAGGCAGAGCGCGGCTTGCCGTCAAGAATGGCCATCTCGCCGAAGAAGTCGCCGCCCGCCAGCTCCGCCAGCGTGACATCATGCCCCGAAGTGTCACGGACGTGAATCCGCACGCGCCCGTTCTCGATCAGGTACATCGCATCGCCCGAATCTCCGGCATCGAAGAGCGGCGTCTCGACAGTCACTTCATGCACGGTCAAGAGGCTGCGCAGCTCGCGCGCCGCATCGTTGTCGAGCGAGGCGAAGAGCGGCACGGAGCGCAGCGCCTCCAGCGTCATCAAGGGAGGAACACTCGTAGACATAAGATCACCTCATCCGAAACAGAAAAGCGCCCTCAAAGGGTTTGCGCCTCACTTCTTCAGCTTTTCCCGATAATGTTGACGGAACTTAGCCACCTTCGGCGCGACCACGACGCGGCAATAGGGCTGCTCGCCGTTGAGCCGGAAATACTCCTGGTGATAATCCTCCGCCTTGTAGAAGGTCTCGAAGGGAGCAAGCTGCGTGACGACGGGCGCGTCCCAGATGTGCTCGGCCTCCAACTCCCTAATCACCTGCTCGGCCGTGCGTCGCTGCTCCTCGTCGTGATAAAAGATCACGGAGCGATATTGCGTGCCAACGTCTGCGCCCTGGCGGTTCAGCGTAGTCGGGTCGTGAACCGTGAAGAATACTTCCAGGATTTCTTTGAACGACACGACTCGCGGGTCGAACGTGACCTGTATGACTTCGGCATGTCCCGTCCTTCCAGTGCAGACCTGCGCGTAGGTCGGGTTGGGAGTTGCGCCGCCCGAATAACCTGATTCGACCGCCTCGACGCCATTCAAGTCGTCGAAAACCGCTTCCGTACACCAGAAGCAGCCGCCGCCAAGCGTCGCCACTTCCCTGCCCTCGGGCGGGCGCTCCGTGTCTCGGTTCTGTTCTTCGCTCATCTTGGTTCGTCCTCGTCCCATTTCTTCTGAAAACATTTTTTCGCGCCGGCGGACACGCTCACTGCGCCTTGTCCGAGATGACGCGGCCATCCTTCATAAAGACTATGCGGTCGGCGAAGCGCGCGGCCAACTCCTGATCGTGCGTGACCATAAGCACGGTCAGCCCGTCGCGCCCGACCATCTCGCGCAGCAGGGTCAACAATTCCTGCGCGCGCGTAGAATCCAGATTTCCCGTCGGCTCGTCGGCGAGAAGCACGCGCGGGCGATTGGCTAGGGCGCGCGCGATGGCGACGCGCTGTTGTTCGCCGCCGGAGAGTTCCGACGGCCTGTGCTCAAGGCGGTCGCTCAAGCCGACGCGGCCCAGCAGCTCCTCCGTCCTCTCGTCGCGCTGCTTGCCTCTCAAGCCGCCGAAGGCGAGCGCGAGGCGAACATTCTCGGCGGCGGTCATCGTCGGGATGAGGTTGAAGTTCTGAAAGATCATGCCGACGGAATGGCGGCGATAGCGCGCCATTTCTCGCTTGGTGAAGGGCGCGAGCGACGAGCGGTCGAAGAGGACTTCGCCGCTCGTCGGGCGGTCGAGTCCGCCGAGCATGTTCAGCAGCGTGGACTTGCCCGAGCCCGATGTCCCCTGAATGGCGACGAACTCCCTCTCTTCGACCGTCAAAGAGACGCGGTCGAGCGCCGCCACGGTGGTCGTACCCATCCGGTAAATCTTTGAGACTTCGCGAGTTTCCAAAAGCGGTGTCATGCGGCCTGTAAAATCTTTCCCGGAACATCCCCCGGTCTTCAGCGACTCACAGGCGCGACTTCTGCGGCGGCAGCAGCGGCAGAACCGACGGGCGCGATGCGCCACAGCTCAAAGCGCTCCTCGTCGAACCCTTTGAGCATGACCTGGAACGGCTCGGCCGTGAGATCGCACGCAGGGCTGCTGAGCATCTCGGCGACTTCCGGGTCGGAGTGGACGGCGTCCGAGATGACCACGTCGCCGCCCGTCGAGAGCCCTTCGAGACGCGCCGCCATGTTGACCGTGCAGCCGAAATAGTCCAGCCGGTCATTGAGCGTGACGGCGATACACGGGCCGGAGTGGATGCCGACCTTGAGCATAAGGGGTCGCGCCATGTCGGACTGAGTGGCCAGCGCGGCCTGCGCGCGGAGGATGGCGCGCAGAGCGCCCGCCGGGCGACGAAAGACGGCCATCACAGCATCGCCTATGGTCTTTACGAGCGCCCCGTCTTCGCTGCTTATGGCGTCGCGCAACACGTCGAAGTGATTCATCACGCGGCCGAAGGCCGGAGCGTCGCCGATCTCTCGATAGAGCTGCGTAGAGCCGCGCAGGTCCGTGAAGAGGATCGTCAAAGTGCCGACCGAGATTTGTTCGCCGGGTCTGAGCGCTTCGTTCGAGAAGAGGTCGCGGAAGACCTGTAGGGCCGTCACCTCGGCGGCCGTCGCCGCCTGGTCGCTCCAACTCGTTCGCTCGATCACAAACAAACGCTCGTCATCGGTCGCATTCTCAAGCCTGAGCGCGGGCGTATTCGTCAGGCTTATCTCATGGCCAGACCAGCCCTCGTCGGTTGCGCGCAAGGTCGCTTCCGGCGTGCCGTCGTCACAGACCTTCAGGAACTGCTCGCCCGGCACGCCCTTGCTTCGCAGGCGATAGCGCCCCGCTTCAAGCTCCAGGCTGATGCGACGCTCTGCGCCGGGTTCTATCAACTGCTGAGCTACGATGTGCGGCGTGACCTGTGGCCCGCCGATGCAGAACGAGCGGCCTTCGACGCGGCGCACGCCCTGGTTAGGACGAAACGTCAGCTCGACGGAGTTCTCGAAGTTGACCGTGAAATCCACATCGCAGGAGTCGCAGTAGACCTGCGAGTGGATGCCCGTCAGCGTGCGCGAGGTCTGCACCGCGCCGCGACAGTGCGGGCAGAGCATGTCCCATTGCAGGTCTAGCAAGCCGGCGCGCGTCGCCCACAGGCAGACCTCAAGAGCGGTCTTGCGAGGCACGCCCCAGTAGTCCGCGAGCGAATAGGCGCGCAAGCGAGCCAGCGATATATCGTCGGCCTGCTCGATCATCTCGGCGAGCTTGTCCACGAAGCGAGCGTCCGCGCCTTGCGAAACCAGCTTTTGACTGAGGGCAGCGAGGCGCGCTCGCCCTCCCTGCGCGAAGTTGACAGTAGACTCGGCCGAAAAGGGCTGCGCGCCGCCGCCCTTCGCCAGCTTGTCGTAGCGGCGCAGGGTCGCCGTGAAGCTGCGGCGGCTCAGCAATCCTATCTGTACGGGAATGGCTGCCAGTCCGAGCAGATTCTTCGGCTGCGCCCAGACTTGATAAACGAGGCGCGTGCCGCCGCTCGGAAGTCGCGTCAATTCCACCAGCACACGCATTTCCGCCAGCGGCCCTTTCATGTACTGGCGCACGACGCCGAACCTATAGGGCCTGATCCACTCGAAGGGCTGCTCGACCCATTCGACGGCGAGGCCCATCAGGAAGAGACGCAGACGCCGCCGGGCGTTCGATTGCGGCTCGCGGCGATCAACCTCGACCGACGGCACACCCGTATCGCGGTTGAAGCGGTTCGTATCGGCGACGAGCGGCCACAGTTCCTCCGGGCTCGACTCCAAAACGTATTCCCAGCGATAGTGGAATTCTCTTTGGCCCATAACAAGGAAGGGATGAGGGCCGAGGGATGAGGGATGAAATGGGTTGAGTGATTGATTCACTTGAGCAGTAGCTCAATTATTCATCCCTCATCCCTCATCCCTCATCCCTTCGTTCAGACTTCTTTATATTCCGAGTTGACATCTTCGTCCGAGGATGCGACGCGGTAGTTCTTTGA
>DASQYE010000339.1:0-7617 GCA_035639355.1 Pyrinomonadaceae bacterium | reverse complement strand
GCGCTGGTGATAGGCGCGGTCGCGCTGGTCACAATACTCTTTCTATTCCTGATGAACAGGCAGGATGAGATGAACGCCAACGTGCGAGTCTCGACCGCGCCGACGCCCGTCCAGCAACCCGTGGTCGTTCAGCAGCCTCCGCTGCAACAACCGCCGGTGATCGTGCAGCAACCGGCGACGACGACCGCTCAACCGCCGATCATCGTGACGCCTCCCGCCACGACCACGACATCCACTTCGACGACGACCGCTCCCGCTCCGAGCGGCACGGATGACGTGTCGATTCAATCGAGCATAGATAAGAAGCTCTCAGACGATACGACGCTCGGCTCGCTGGGCATCATCGCCACGGTCGTCGAAGGAAGGGTCAGCCTGACCGGCACGGTCAACTCCGAGGACTTGAAGACGCGCGCCGAGCGTCTGGTTAAAGCCGTCAAAGGCGTCAAGCGCGTGGACAATCAGATCATCGTATCGAGCACGCAATGACGCTCAACGCACGCTGTGGTCTGTAGGACGGAGGCCGTGGTCTCTCACCCGTAAAAGCGATGACGCGGCGCGCTCATAATCGTGAGCGCGCCGCGTCGTCGTATCTGGTCAGAGCAATCGCGCGCCGGAGGACGTTAGCCATGAGCGCTCACGTCCGCAGCGCCCGGAGCGCCCGCTTTCAGTGGCCCTCCGTATGTTGGCGCAGCCATTCATCCATCTCCTCTTCCGTCGGCTCGCGCCCTAGCTCTTCGCTCAGGCGCTTGCGCAGATACTCATGCTCAGTACGAGCGACATCTTCGAGCCCTGGGTCTACCTGACCCGACCCTGCTTTTGTAGACGAGACGGCTTCCGGTATGTCGTCGGGCTGCGCTGAGGTCTCGTTCGTGATGTCGGATTCATCTGGCATCGCCATGCTCTTTCATTCTCCAAGGATTTCTCTTCGAGTTAATGCCGGCCCCCTGAAGCATTTCGGCCGGCATTAACTCGGTTGAACTTGAACCGGAACGGCGGCTTCTTCGAGTAAAGCCGCTAGGGCGTCGTGATAGTCGGCGGGGGGTTGATTGATTCGAGCGCGTTCTTGAGAACTGATACTTCCTTTGCGACATTACCACCCGTGTCCATCATCGCCACTGCGACGACTTCCATCGGGCTCAGGTTCGATACCATGTTGACGGCCTTGGCGGTCACAGAGAGCCCCAGCAAGTCCATCGCATGTTGGTTTGAGACTGCGTTCTGCTGCGCCTGATTGATGTTGTTAATCAGGTTTGAGAACGCCAAGCTTGACAGCGCGGCCGGCAACTCGGCCACGCTGCTGACGTTGTTGAGAGCAACGGCTTCCCAGGCGTCATCGGGAAGTGATGATGTTCCATCTATCGCCATGTTTCGTGCTCCTCTAATCCTTTTAAGGATTCGTTCTGAGTTGGTGAGCCCGGACAACGGCCGGGAACACAGTGAGAAGACGCGGAGGAGTCACAATCAACCGGGAGCTTAGAATTTGAATCGAAGCCCCGCAAATCTCATGCGACGGTTCTGTGTCCTCTGTGTTGAGCTGTGGCTTTCTCTTCATTCAGGTGAAGAGCATCCAACTTGTTATGCACAATGTCAACAGCCAATCTGCGCCCTTGATGGCCCGGAGCCAAACGAGCTACACGCCGGCGGCGGGCGCACTGCGAACGCGCATCTCGCCCGTCGAAAGCGAAGTCTCTATTATGAGCGACGCCTCTTCGCCTTCGATCAGTATGCGCCGCTCGTCTTCACCGCGCGCGCCGAGGCCGACCGTTATGATTAGACAATTGATGGGAGCCGCGATGAACTGTGCCAGGCCCTCAGCCGCGCCACCGTCTTCCTGCAACAAACGAACATCCTCGCGCAGCAGCGTCTTCAACTCATGATCGACCTCAAGCTCGTTGATCGCCACAGGCTGCGGAAGCAGTCCCATCTCGCCGTCAACGTAGATCGTCCAGATGAAGCCTATGTCGAGCAGGATGTGTATCGCCTGTTCCGTTCTGAAATACCCCAGAACGGTTGCGCCGATGGTGTGCGCGATGACGTGATCCTGGTGGGAGCTGGTTTCCTGCGGATACCAATCGATTGCCATTTTGCTAGACTGCGTCGAAACGATTTTTTCAAGGGGCGAGGCTTTCATGCTCGCCTCTCAATCGCACGGCTTAGGGCCGCGAGCGCCGACAAAGGGCGGAGCGAGAGGGCGAGAGTTTTAGAAAACAAAACAGAGATCGTATTTTTCGCCCGGCAAATCTATGTAGAGCTTGTGCTCGTCAGCATCGATTTTGATGATGTCCTGGCAGATCAACACGAACACGCGCTTGCAGCCGCGCAGCGCCGAGCCTTCGGCGAACTTCAGCGTCAGCGAGGTCGGAGTCGTGATGTAGTCGCCCGCGAGCGTCTGCGGAATAACGATGGTTAAGCCGTCATCGGTCGCCAGCTCCCGCTTCGCCTCCCTGTTCATGAAAGTCCCCTGCGATGCGGATTGCGGCGTGAACCGCACCTCGCCTCGCTGCCTGAGCGCGGCCCACTCCTGCGCGCCGAGCGACAGACCGAAGGACGCAAACATCTCTTCGAGCGCGATCGTGAACTCGCCTGTGGCGTGCGCCCGCTGAACACGGGCGATCAATTCGAGGACGGGCGCTCTGAGCTCCGGCCGCTGAACGCATTCGACAAGCATCGGTAGCCCTCGGCCTTCATAAAATTTTGCGATCAGTCATTTCGGCCCGCATAGTACATGCAGCGACCCGCACGCGCAAGAAGAGAGCGAAAACTTAAACGCAAGCGGTGCCCCGTAAAGAACCGGCGTGTGAAGAGGGCCCAAGGCTTCTACCTGGTTACTCTTCGCTCCGCGCTCAAAGCCTTTCCCGTCGTCCCGTCCGCCTCATAGCTTAAGAGGCTCCTGGCGAACAGGGCCGCCAATGCAACCGCTATCAGGCAGCCGACGCCGCCCGTGACGACCGCGAACATCACGCTGCCGGTCAAAGACGCAACCGCGCCGGCTTCCAGCTCGCCCAGCTGCGGCCCGCCCATGAAGAAGATCATGTTGACGGAGGTCATGCGCCCGCGCAGCTGGTTCGGCGTCGAGAGCTGACGGATAGTTTGCCTGAGCACGGTGCTGACAGTGTCGGCCGCGCCCGTCAACCCCAGCATCAGCAGAGAGAACCAGAAGACGCGCGAGAGGCCGAAGGCGATGGTCGCCGCGCCGTAGACGGCGATCGAGCCGATCACTATCGCCCCCTGTCGGCGCAGCACGCCCAGACGCGCCATCGAGAGCGCAGTAATGACGGAGCCCACGGCCGGGGCCGCGGCGAGCGCGCCGAGCCCGCGCGCTCCGACCCGTAGAATCTCCGTCGCGTAGATTGGCAGGAGCGCCGTCGCCGAAGCGAAGAACGTGGCGATGAAATCCAGCGACATCGTCTGCACGATGATGGGTGTGCGCCAGACGAAGCGCAGACCTTCGCCGAGCGCACCGAAACTGACACGCGCAGCTTCTTCGCCCTCGCCTGCGGCGCGGCCGCTGGCGCGTATGAGCAGGACGGCCGCCATTACCGCCACGAACGAGGCGGCGTTGATGGCGTAAATCAGCGCCGGCGCGTAGGAATTTAGAAGCAGGCCGGCGAGCGCCGGGCCCGCGATCATCGAGACGTGAAAGACTATCAGATAGAGGCTGACGGCATTCTGAAAATCTTCGGGCGGAACGAGCGCTGGCAAAAGCGCCTGTCTGGCCGGGGCTTCAAACGCGACGGCCGCCGAAGAGACGGCCGTCAGCAAGTAGATGGGCCAAATGCTCCGCAAGCCTGCGGCCGTGATGAGGGCCAGCGCGCCCGCGCTCAGGAGCATCACCGCCTGCGTCGCCAGTATGAGGCGCTTGCGGTCAACCGCGTCGGCCACCACACCGCCCACGAGCGAGCACAGGATGATCGGCACGACGCGCACGAGCCCGACCGCGCCCAGCGCCAGCGCCGATTTCGTCAGCAGGTAGATATGCCAGTTGATCGCCACCAACTGCATCTGCGATCCCGTCACGGAGACGAGCTGACCCATCCACATGAGACGAAAATCGCGGTGGCGCAGGGCGTTGAAAGATGAGCGACGGTCAGCAGGGCCGGACTTCGAGTCCGGGGCAGGCGAGAGTTCAGGTGCAACCATTCCATCTATTACGTTACAGCTTTATGGGCCCGAACTCAAACCCGCTGAGGCAAGCGCTCGACCGGCGATATTTTGTGTTCCCCGCGTATGAAAGCCATATATTAAGACGAGACCGCCCGCGTCGCTGAGACGGACGCGGGCGGTCTGAACAGTCACACTTCTCGTCGCCGTATTTCGAGGCTTCAAGCGCTTACTTACATTTGGAGTATCCACAGTCGCGGCAGAAGTCGCAGCCGGAGGCGTGCTCCATCTGGCCGTGACATTCCGGGCACGTGCCGATCATGTTGCTCATTTGGCCGGACGCGGCCGTGGCGGCGCTCATTTGGCCTTTACCGGCGGCGCGCGCCGAATCGGGCAGCCCCTGGAGGCGGCGGCTGGTGAGCAGTATGCACTCGGCGACGGCCTGTTCGGGCGAAGTCAGAAGACGCTCGTTGAACCAGACGGCGTGCGTGCCCGTCACTTTGTTCAGGCTGTGCGCAACCTCGGCCGCCTCAAATCCACCGCGCAGCATCTTCGACGCCAGCAGTCCCACTCCGCCCGAGATCGGCCCGGTGGCGAAGACCTCCTGTATGTTCTTACCGTCGTGATTGACGGTGACGTAGAGGTTCTGCCCGTCAAAAGGTATTTGCCAGGTCGCGCCTCGCAGCTCGCGTGGACGCTCTATGCGCAGCGCCGACGGCGGCTGCACTATGCCGGCGGGGCTGACGGAAGTGACGTGGGCCGCGTCGTCGTGACTCGCCGGCGGCTCGTCAAGGACTTCGACCGTCGCTTCCGGATTGCAGGCCAGCTCGCCCTTCTCTTCCTGCTTTATGGAGGTCAGCACCTGCCCTTCGCGCGAGCCGTCGCGATAGTAGCTGACGGCCTTGCAGCCGAGCTGGCGAGCAAGGCGATAGAGCGCGTCAACAGCTTCCACAGTATCGTCGTACGCGCCGTTACAGGTCTTCGAGACTGAGTTGTCCACGTTGCGCTGCGCGGCGGCCAGAACATGCACGTGCTGTTCTGCGCTGATGGACATCGCCGTGATGAAGTAGGGCGGCAACTCGCTTTCGTGCTCGACGACGTAAGCGGCCGCCGCGTCAATCGACTGCTGGTCGGTCTGGTCAACATCGACGCCGAGCGCCTGCGCGGCGAGCGTGTGAACGTAGGTGCGCGTTCCCAGCGTGTCGTGGCGCACATAGGCCCATGAGAAATTCGGCTCCACACCTGAGGAAGTTTCGGCGACGAGCGAGATCGTCCCCGTCGGCGCAATCGTCGTCACTTCGTAGTTGCGCGGAGTGATACGACCGCCCAACTCCTTATCGATGGCGTCTCCCAGCAGGCCGCGTAGGAATTCATCGTACGCCTCTTTGTTCGGCTCGTATTCGGGGAACGAGCCCTTCTCGGCCCCAAGCCGCAGACTCTCCGCCCACGCCTCACGACGCACGAACCCCATCACCTCGTCCATCAAATCTATGGACTGCGGCGAGCCGTAAGCCACCTTCAGATTCAGACAGAGGTCTGCGAAGCCCATGATCCCAAGACCTACGGGCCGCGTGCGTTTGACCGTTTCGTCAATCTCCGGCAGCGGCCACGTGCAGGTGTCTATCACGTTGTCCAGGAATCTGACGCACAGATGGGTCGTCTCGCGCAGGCGATCCCAGTCCACACGCGTCGCCGGATCATAGAACTTGTTCAGATCAATCGATCCCAGGTTGCACGAGTTGGAGAAATGCAAGAACTGTTCGCCGCACGGATTGCAAGAGTAGATCGGCCCCATCGAATTCATCATGTGGTTATGCCGATTGACCTCGTCGATAAAAGCTATGCCCGGCTCTGCATACTTATGCGCGCTCGCCGCGATGCGATTCCAGATGTCCGGCGCGTAAACCATGCCGGGTCGCGGCGGCTCTTCCCTCACGCAGCCTGAAAGGTCTGCTTCCTCAAACGCGGCCTTGTCTCTGAAGGTGACGGTCGAGCCGTCAGCACGCCTGTACAAGACGTAATCCCCGCCCGTGACCGGATCGTAGATCGGGTCCGTCCAGGGCTTGCCGTCGAACTCAAGCTGGAACCACTCATTTCTATCGACAGCCTCTAAAAAGCGATCCGTGACGTTGACCGAGATATTGAAGTTGGTCAGAGAGTGCTGGTCGTTCTTGGCATGAATGAAGCGCAGGATGTCCGGATGCGTCACCCGCATCATTCCCATGTTCGCGCCGCGCCGCACGCCGCCCTGCTTGACCACGTCCGTCACCTGATTGACGATGTTCATGAAGGAGACGGGCCCGGAGGCTACGCCCCGCGTCGAGCTGACCATGGCTCCGGCCGGACGCAAAAACTCGTAAGTCATCCCTGTCCCGCCGCCCGTCTGGTGAATAGTAGCGGCGGCCTTCGCATGGTCCATAATCCCCGCGATCGAATCCGGCACTTTGAGGACGAAGCACGCGGCGAGTTGCCCCGTAGACTTGCCAGCGTTGACTAGGCAGGGCGTGTTGGGGACGAATTCTCGATTGAGCATCACCTCGGACATCTCCGCATAAAACCGATCGCGCTTTTGCGGATCGGTCTCGGCGACCGAAACGTGCGCCACTACCCGGCGCACAATATCGGGCCACTCTTCGAGCGGATTTCCCTGAGCATCCTTTAACGAGTAACGCTTGCTGACGACGCGACGAGCGTTCAGTCCGAGCGAGGAGCCTTGTTGTTGCTGCTGCTGTGGCGTCGAGGTAAGTGCAGGGGCCGGAGTCTGGTTAGAGGTGTTCGGGTCGAGTACAGTGCTCATCTATGTCTGCCTTTCCCGCGTCGAAAGGAGTCGCGCGAGGCCCTTATCAAGATTCAAAAAATATTCGGCGCGTCCATGACCGCCCACCCTGCGTCGCGCCGTTCGGAAATTGTAGTTCGGATACTGCGGTTGGCTTAATTTGAGGCGACGAAACCCCTCGCAGATCGCGTTTCGGGAGAGCACCGCGTCCGCCGCTTTTGCCTGCCTCGTTCCAAGCGGAGCGCACTATAACCTTTTATCTGGGGGATGTCAATATATTGTGGCCATCTTTTTTTTCAGTGCAATAGAGTGTGTTAGTTAAGAACTTACATCAACATCTTTTCGGCCCTTTCACGCATCAAAACAATGGTTTCAGACAGCCTCGGGCGCTCTTTTATGGGGCTCGCGCTGCCTCCGGGGGATGGTTTTAATGATAGCATCGAAGCCGGTCTGACGGGTAATAGGAAAGTCACAATCCGGGCACCCCGATTTAAGGTTTTGTAATATAAATTCGCCGCGAGAGCGAAAAGAAAGTTGAGCAGGCAGGATTGAATAAGCAACAGAATTTAGAGCGAGACATACTTGTACATGGCACGGCGGCGGACGGGACTGTGCGCTGCATGGCGGCGGTCACGACGAACTTAGTCGCCGAGGCGGCGCGCAGGCACCAGACATCGCCGACCGTTACGGCCGCGCTCGGTCGTACTCTGACGGGCACGCTTCTTCTCGGATCGAGCCTG
>DASQYE010000338.1:0-3354 GCA_035639355.1 Pyrinomonadaceae bacterium | reverse complement strand
AACGATCACGCCATGCGCGCTGTAATCGTTGGCGAGTTTGCGAACGCCCTGCATCTGCTTGCGCGTCAGTGGCAGCCAGGACGCGCCGAACGCCAGCACGGCCACCTGGCCGCGCACATCTGCCGAAGATACCGTTGACCCGTCAATCGAGCGCAGCGAAAACTCTACGGGCGGGATTGTCCGAGCCGCCGTGCGCGGCGAGAAGGCGAGCGCCGAGACAAACAAAAGAGAGACGAGCGCGGCTGCGAAAGACCTGCGACTCTTCAAAAACATTATTTTCTCCTTATTCCGAGCGCCCTCACCCGGTTGGTCGCTGCTGCCGGTCGTAAAGGCGACCGGCCAGGGTTTCTCTGCGTCCTTCAATTTATGCGGCTAGTCGGGCGACTCGACCGAACCGTTAGATGTGTATCCGAAGCATTCGGTTGGACGACGCGTTGGACAGCGCAAAGCTCCCCAGGTCTCTAACTGCCAGGCGAATTCGGGGGCGCAAAGCCGAAAACCTCCCCGTACAACGCGCGGTAATCATCCCACGTATCCATATCGCGCGCAATGTAGGGCGAGGCTACGGGGACGCGCAAGACTTCGTCGCGGTGTGCCAAAAAGAGCGCGCGCAAGCCCCGCTCCGCGTCCAGTTGAAGGAGTTCAGGGCGAAGCCCTGGGTCTATCAAAACAGGATGCCCGCCGCGCCCGGAGTATTCCGGCACGACCAGGCGCGCACC
Source organism: Pyrinomonadaceae bacterium (assembly GCA_035639355.1). Taxonomy (GTDB): domain Bacteria; phylum Acidobacteriota; class Blastocatellia; order Pyrinomonadales; family Pyrinomonadaceae; genus DASQYE01. The sequence goes on along the minus strand of DASQYE010000338.1, from coordinate 2,635 downwards.
CGAGCGCCTGCGCTCTGCGATCAGAAAGCCTATGATCTCGGGGGGAATCGCGGGTTGGTCTGAGAGCGCGATCAGGATGGTTTCAACCTCAGTCGGAAGTTGTTCGACGCCCCGCGCGACCGAAACGCTCATCTCGCTCTCCGCATCCAGATTAAACGCAAAGCTGACGGGAAGATAAGAGACGCGCGCTCGCACCTCGTCTGCGCGATGGCCCAGGACGACGACCAGCGTATCAACCCCGCCGTCTAGGAGATTGGCGATGCAGGCTTCGATGACTGTGCGGTCTTCAGGGAAGGGAAGCAAAGGCTTGAACGCGCCCATGCGCCGCGAGCGCCCGGCAGCTAAAAGAATTGCGGCAACATGAGAGCAGGGATGAGGGATGAAAAAACTGCTCTTTCTTTTCATCCCTCATCCCTGCTTTTGCAGCTCTTCGAGGGCGCGTAGCACGTAGGGGCGGGCCATCTGCTTGCGCCAGTTCATGATGAAATCCGTATTGTCGAGCGGGCGCGCCTTCAAATAACAGGCTTCCGCCGCCGCCTCCATCCGTTCACGGTCGAGGGGGTGTCCGACCAGGGCCGCTTCGGCCTCCCTGACCTCGACGGGAGCCGGAGCGATGCCACCGAGTATGAGCCTCGCACCCGTCACCGTACCGTCCGCCGCCATATCCAGTCGCGCCGCCACTCCGAGCACGGGGAAATCGAACGCCCCGCGTCGCCGCAGCTTCTTGTATGTCGCGCGCCAGCCGTTTACGGGCGGCAAGTGAATATCCGCGAGCAGTTCGTCCGGCCTCTTGTGTAAGTATTCAATCCCGTCGTCGTTGTAGAGACCCGCCGCATCAACCATACGTTCGCCGAGCGTCGAGCGAAGCCGCACACGCGCGCCGATCGCCACCATCAACGGAACGAGGTCGGCCGACTGCACGGCCCAGCACTTGGAGCTGCCCGGCGCGACCCAGCACACCTCTCCGTCCTTCTTCATACAGAAGTTGATGCCTTTGCGCCACTCGTAATTCTGATCGTAATAATTGCACCGCGTATCCAGCAGAAGATTGCCGCCGATCGTTCCCATGTTGCGAAGGATCGGCGTAGAGATTGTACGCGCCGCCTCGGCCACCATTCTGTAATCGCGATTAATAACCGGATGCTCGCAGATGTCCGTCAAAGACACGCTTGCGCCGATTGTCAATCCACTCTTGCCGTCGCCCGTGATCTGATTAAGCTCTTTGAGGCGCGTTACAGAAATGACAGTCTTCGGCGTCTGCTGCCGCCGCTTCATATTCGGATAGAGGTCAGTGCCTCCGGCCACGAACTGCCCCTCGGGCCCCGCATCGCCCATCATCCTCACCGCGTCGGAAATCTCGCGAGGCACGCGGTACGCAAATTTCGGAAGTCTCATCATAACGATCTTCTCAGTCCCCTTGATCTACGAATGCACGGTCATGCGGCATCCCACGGTCTAACGCATTCTGCCGGAACTCCTGGCTCTATTTATCCATCATGCCGCTTCGTCTTTGCGAAAATAAAGCTTCATCAATTTTTCGGCAGGCACGGCGGCAAAGGCATAGGCCTTACCTGTATCGTCGCTGAACTCGACCTCAAAGACACCATCGTTCCATTTCTCGACAACTGTTCCAACCTCGCCCCGTCGCAATCCTTCTGATTGCAGATTTTCCGTCAATGCCACTACGTCAAGCAATTTGATTTCATCCATCTTCTAAAATCTCCTTCATAGGATGAAGCAACTCGTCAAGCGCGGGAAATCTTCATCATTTCTAATTACCCATGCGGAGCGCACTGTTACGGTCGTCGTTACAAACTTGTCAAATCCTGTGACATAAAAATCCACAATAAATCTTTGTCCATAAGATGTAGGCTGCTGCGCCTTCGCCTCTGAAACTAAGATCGCCTCCATTATCATTTCGCGCAACCGCTCTGCGTCGTCAGCCTTGAGACCTAACGCTGACAGAAAGACACGCGCTTTGTGCTTTCCCTTAGGGTGATACGGATTTAAGCTGTAGTCACGTAGTTTTTCGATGTCAATAATCGCGCGATCAGCACCGGGCAGTTTCACTTATACACCTCAGCTTACGAGTGCACGGCCACGCGCGGCATCTCGCGCCCGTCGCCGCCCTCGTCAGGGGTCAGCACCTTAAGCGGCTGGGGCCATTCTACGGCGGGCACTGCCTTGGGCCCGAAGCGGCCCTCTTTGCCTTTGGCTTTCTCGCGCAGCGCCGTCAGGACTTTTTCGGGCGTGATCGGTACTTCGTCTATGCGGACGCCTACAGCATCATAGACGGCGTTGGCGATTGCGGGCATGACGGGCAGGAGCGGCCCCTGGCCCACCTCCTTTGCGCCGAAGGGGCCATTCGGGTCTGCGTCTTCGATCAAGTAAGTCTTCACGTCGCACATCTCCAGCGTCGTAGGGCTCTTGTATTCCAGGAGCGAGGGGAATTTGTGGACGACGTTGCGATTGGCGCGGTAGGTCATCTCTTCCATCAGGGCTTCGCCGAGGCCCATGTAGACGCCGCCCTCGACCTGACCCATGACGAGCATCGGGTTGATCGAGCGACCGATGTCGTGCCCGATCCAGACGCGCCCGACCGAGACGAAGCCCGTCGCCGCGTCAACCTCGACCT
>DASQYE010000337.1:0-4954 GCA_035639355.1 Pyrinomonadaceae bacterium | reverse complement strand
ATTTAGGGGCTGACAAAAGCCCTGAACGCCTGGAAGGTAATCTCTCATGCCCTGCGCGGTTTCCACCCGACCGCCTATGGTTCCTCACCCGCTCGCGCTCCTGGCGCTCTCTTTCGCCTGCGGAATCCTCGCGGCGCGTCTTTCGGGCGCGGCGCTTCCGTTCGCTCTAGCGTGCTGCGCGCTCTCGTCTGCGCTCGCCCTTCTCTGCTTCCGGCGCGGGCTACCGGGATGGGCCACGCTGTTTCTAGCGCTCGCCTTCTGCGGCGCTGGCGCGATGCTCGCCGTTCTTGAAAAGCGCAGCCTCCGGCCTGATCGCATCGAGCGATTGTTCGAGGACGGAATCATCGCTTCGGGCGAGCCGCTTGAGATAGAGGGTGCGGTCGCGAGCGCGCCGGAGCCTGCGCCTGAAGGCTTTTATCTGACGCTGCGGGTCGAACGGATCAGATTAAGAGAGACGGAGCGCGCCGCAACGGGCACGGTCTGGCTCGTGGCCAAGGTGCTCGACCGCACGACGCGGGCCGAATACGAGGCGCTGGAGCTACGCTACGGTGCTCGCCTGCGGGTCATGACGGCGCTCGGCCGCGCGGAGAGATTCCGCAACCCCGGCGTCTCTTCTTTGACGGAGTATCTCGAACGGCGCGGGTTCGATGCGACGGGCACGATCAAGAGCCCACTGCTGGTCGAAAGGCTGGATGACGAGCGCGTGCTGTTGCCGCTCGCCTGGCTCTACGAATGGCGAGCGCGTCTGTTGGCCGAGATCGAGATGAGATTTTCGGCCGAGACGGCGGGCGTTTTGAATGCGGCGCTGCTAGGCAATCGCTACGGTCTCTCGCGCGGTGCCGCCGAGCGCTTTCGCGCCGGCGGCACGTTCCACGTACTTGTCATCAGCGGCCTGCACATCACCTTCATAGGCGGGCTCGTCATGCTGCTGGCGCGGCGGCTGACGCGTCGGCGCGGGCCGCAGTTCATCATCTCGTCGCTCTTTCTGTGGGCCTACACGCTGGCCGTGGGCGCTGAGCCGTCGGTGGTGCGCGCGGCGCTGATGTTCACCATAGTGGCGCTCGCGCCCGTCCTTGAGCGCCGCTCCGGTAGCCTCAACGCGCTCGGCGGCGCGGGCCTCATCTTGCTCGCGTGGCGTCCGAGCGACCTGTTCGACCCGTCGTTTCAATTGACGTTTCTATCCGTCTTGATGATCGTCTCGGTGGCGTGGCCGCTGCTTCAAAAACTGGAAGAGACGGGCAAATGGCGACCCGCCCGCGCGACGCCTTACCCGCCTGTTGGCCCGCGCTGGTGGCGCGCGCTCGGCGAGACGCTTTTCTGGGGCGAAAGGGAGTGGCGGCGCGAGATGGCGGGCTCGGCTTATCAGTATCGCCTCTTCAAAACGGCGCTCGCTGCTCGCCTTGAGCGGCTGCACGCGCAGCGCCTTCTCAGATACTCATTCTCCGCGCTCCTCATTTCCGCGAGCGTGCAGTTGGGTTTGCTGCCCGTCCTGATACTCTATTTTCATCGCGTGTCGCTCGCCTCCCTGCTCTTGAACATAGTGGTCGGCTTGTTGATGGCCGCGCTCTCCCTGGTCGCGCTCGCGGCGCTCTTCATATCGCAACTGAGCGCAGGGCTGGCCGCGCCGCTCATACGTCTAGCCGAATGGACGTGTTGGTTGATGATCCATAGCGTTGATCCGTTCATGAGGGCGCGCGTCGCCTCTATAAGATTGCCGGAGTATGCGGGCTGGGCCGCCGCTCTTTACGCGCTGTATTATCTGCCGCTCGCGTTCCTGATCTTCGCGCTCGCCCGCTGGAATCCGCTGCGCGCAGACGTTGACGAAGGGAGAGCTATACGGCGAGCAGGCCCGGCCGCCCTCGCTTTGGTCGTCCTGGCGGTCATCATCCTGGCCCACCCCTTGAGCGCCGGAAGAGCAGACGGGAGGCTGCGCGTAGATTTTCTTGATGTCGGCCAGGGCGATGCGGCGCTTGTAACTATGCCGGACGGGACGACGCTTCTGGTGGATGGCGGCGGTCGTCCCTCTTTTCGCGGTCGCGCGTCCTCCGGAGTTGAAGAGGACGCCGAGCCGTTCGAGCGCGACGAGCGCAGCATAGGCGAGGCGGTCGTCTCTGAATACTTATGGTGGCGCGGGCTTGATCGAGTCGATTACATACTGGCGACGCACGCCGACGCCGATCACATAGACGGGCTGAGCGATGTCGCGCGAAATTTCAAGGTGCGGGCAGCGTTCGTCGCCCGCGCGCCGCGCAGAGACACTGAGTACGAGCGCTTTGCCGCCGTCATGCAGTCTGAGGGCGTGCCCGTGCGTCTGGTCGGTCGCGGCGATAGCCTGCGCTTCGGCGCGGTCGTCGTCGATGTGCTCTGGCCCACCAGAAGCGAGAGCGCAGATGCCCCCTCAAACAATGACGACTCCATAGTGCTGCGGCTGCGCTTGATCGATAGAACCTTTCTCATGACGGGAGACATCGAAAGCAGAGCGGAAGAAGCGCTCGTCGCCACGCGCGACGATCTTCGCAGCGACATAGTCAAGGTCGCGCATCATGGAAGCAAGACCTCCTCCACGCAAGGCTTTGTCGATGCGACCCACCCGTTCATTGCCATCATCCCCGTCGGCCTCACCTCGCCCTTTGGACACCCGCGCCCGGAAGTCATCGAACGCTGGCGCGCAGGCGGGGCACAAATACTTACGACCGGCGAGCACGGCACGATCACCGTCAGCACAGACGGCCACGACCTGAAGATAGATAAAATGCAGTGATAAGTGACAAGTGACAAGTGCCGAGTTAAAAGCTTAATCCGTCTCGTCACTTGTCACTCTTCACTCGTCACTGCCTTTCTCATATCCGTAGCGGTGGAGGAGAGCCTGGCCTTCGGGGCCGAGGACGTATTGCGCGAAAAGGCGAGCGGCGTCCTGTTTGGCCGAAGCCTTAATCACGGCCAGAGATTGGTTGATAGGCCGGTGAAGACGCTCGTCCACCTCGATCGATTGCCCCTCGCCTGCTCTGACCAGTGATCGCGGGAGAAAGGCCGCGTCCGCGTTTCCCGTCGCTACGTACTGTTTGACCTGCGAGACGTTCTGCCCATAGATGACTTTGGGCTCGACCTCATTCCAGAGGCCCAGGGCGCGTAAGGATTCGACGGCGGCGCGGCCATAGGGCGCTACGTCCGGCTTGGCGATGGCGATGCGTTCGACATCGGCGCGCCCGACGTCTTCGATGCGATCGAGCTTGACGGGGCTCGATTGCGGCGTCCAGACGATGAGACGGCCGCGCGCATAGAGAGCGGCTGTGCCGGGCGCTAGCAATCCCTGACGGTCGAGCTGGTCTATGTGCTCGACATCGGCCGCGGCGAAGAGGTCGAACGGCGCGCCGTTCTCGATCTGCTTCGCCAGCTCGGCGGTCGCGCCGAAGCTGTAGACGACGCGAACCCCTGTCCGCTCTGTGAACCGCCTCGCCAGCTCGTTGAAAGCATCCGAGAGATTGGCGGCCGCCGCGACATTGATCTCCGTCGCGGCGCTCTGCTGCGGCCCTCGGCCCTGCCCGCAACCCGTCGTCATGAAGAGCAGAAGCGCGGCGGCGATGAAGCGTGCCGCCCACTTGGCATACATCTTGCACACTGTTTTCAGGATGTCCGCCGTGTCCACGGGCAATATACTTTCAGGAGAGTGCGAGAAAGCGATAACAGGTATGACTCATCTCCCATATAGATCACAGCATAGATCGCAGAGGGGTTTCTCACTGATAGAGCTGCTAATCGTGGTCGTCATAATCGGTATCCTGGCCGCCATCTCTATCCCTTACCTCGAACGCGCCAAGCAGCCGGCCAATGCCGCCTCGGCCCTCAGCTCGCTTCGGATGATTCATTCGGGCCAGATTTCTTACCGGACTTTATACGCCAGATATGCAGATATTCCGGCGCTCGCCACGGCCGGCTATCTTGACGACGGCTATCTTCGTCTAGGGCAGAAGAGCAACTATGTTTTCAAGGTGACGCTGGACGCCGACCCCGCTTTGAACTACGAGGCGACGGCGACGCCGCTCTACCAGCCGACCGTTTCAGAGCATTTTTTCATCAACGCCAGCGGCTTGATTCACGTCAAGGCGGGCGCAACCGCCGACGCCGACAGCCCCGCGATCAAATAAGTCTTTCTCTCCCCAACCCTACTCCCCGCAGCCAGTTCTATCTTCCCGCGAGTTGACGTAATCCGTCACCTAATCACTGACGGAATTTGTCATTTGTAGAGGTTTGCCGCCCATCTCGTCGCGGCGCAAAGACTATTAGCGCGCCCGCGAGGCTGAAACACGCGGGTTTTCTTTGAAATGCGGCGCGATTGGGTTCGTGGCACAAGGTTTGTTAAGTGAGACGGTGATGACGACGCGCGCTGCGCGGCTTAGCGAGCCTGAGACGCCCCGTCCGATGGCGCGAGTACTTTTCAAAACTTTTACCCTTCACTTTAAGGAGCACTCGAAAGAAATGCAAACGACCAAAGGCCAAAAAGGCTTCTCCCTGATCGAACTTCTGATCGTGGTTGCGATCATCGGCATCATCGCCGCCATCGCTATCCCCAACCTCCTCGCTTCCCGCCGCGCTGCCAACGAAGGCTCAGCACAGTCCTCGATGCGTACCCTGCACAGCGCCCAGGCCACCTATCAGGCCACTTCCGGCAACGGCAACTACGGCAGCTTCGATGACCTTAAGGCCGTCCAGTTGATCGACGCGCAGCTCGCCGGCAAGGCCAAGAGCGGCTACAAGTTCTCCATGGCTCCGCACGATGCCACGCTTGACCAGACGACCAAGGCCGTGACAAAGCCCGCTTTGTTTGAAGCCACAGCCGTCCCGACGGAAGCGACCGCCGGCATCACGCAGACCGGCACGCGCAGATTCGGTATCAACCAGAGCGGTAACCTCGTCGTTGACGCCAAGACCCTGACCGGCGACTTTTCGGCCGACG
>DASQYE010000336.1:0-4271 GCA_035639355.1 Pyrinomonadaceae bacterium | reverse complement strand
CACCTGTGCATCGCCGGGTCGTTCTCGAAAACGTATGCCATGACGGGCTGGCGCATGGGCTATGCTCTTGCGCCGGCGGAGTGGACGCGCGCGATGCTCAAAGTTCAGGGCCATTCGACCAGCAATCCGAACTCCATCGCGCAGCGCGCCGCGACGGAAGCCTTCAACGGCCCGCAGGATTCCGTCACACGCATGCTGGACGAATATACGGCGCGCCGCGCCTGGCTGCTCGACGCGCTCTCGCAGATTCCGGGCTTCTGCTGCGCGCGGCCCGAAGGCGCTTTCTACGCCTTCCCGGATATTCGCGGCTGCCTGAAGGGCGAGGTTAAGACCTCGGGCGAATTCGCCGAGAGACTTTTGACGGAGGAGCAGACGGTCGTCACCGACGGCGCGGGCTTCGGCGTAGAAGGTTTTATACGCATCTCTTATGCGACCTCTATGGAACGTTTGAAGGAGGGTATTAAGCGCATACGGCGCGTCGCCGAGCGTTCTGCTCCATCAGGGTGATTAAATTGTTTGTCAGGATCAGCGCTTTAGAAAAGCGGCGTATGGTTATATTCAACCATACGCCGCTTTTAATGTGATGAGTTTTTTAGTTTCGCTACGTGCGCCTTCTGCGGCGATTAAAGTTAAGCTCGACCTCAACGTCTGGCCGAATTCGGCACCTCTGTCGGGTCTTCCAAGCGTCTCGTCTTGCGCAGAAACCAAAGGAAAAACCGATGACTCACTACGGCAAAAGCCACTGTCCCCAAGGCGAACATGATTTGCACGGCGTGAATACAGAAGCGGCTTAACTCCTCCTGGACTGTTTGTACAAGCGATAGTTCAGCAGCAAACATAATCACCTCCACTAATAGAGGTTAAAGTTATATTCTATCTGTATGTACTGCGACACGGCCCGCCCGTCCTTCTGCGCCGGCGTGAACCTGATCTGTCGTGCCGCTGCTATCGCTCGCTCCGTCAATCCATAGGGCAAGCTGCTCACCGCCCTGATATTCGTCACCTGCCCGGAGGACGAGAACACGGCTTTCAGTACAACTGTCCCGCTGATCTGGTTGCGCCGCGCTTCTTCCGTGTACTGCGGCTCAGGCCGTGACAAGATTCGCGCCTTCTGCGTTACCTCTCGCGGACTGAACGTGCGATTGTAATCTCCGCCGCCGCCGCCACCGCCGGGGCCTCCGCCGCCCTCGTGACGATCACCGCCGCCGGTATTGCCGCCACGACCCGGCCCCACGCCTCCGCCTTCTCCACTGCCTACTCCGCCACCCGTCCCTGTCCCTATCCCGTTGCCCGTCCCAGGCCCGCTGCTTGTATCCGTTGATTTACTCTTCGGATCACCATACGGAATAGCCCTCGTATCTGTCGGGAACAACAGCGGGTCGGCATCAATTGTAGCCGCCACCGGCAACGAAGGATTCTTGATCTTCGGAGGATTCGGGTCAGGTGCCAGCACCTGCGGTATGGTCAAAGAAGCCTGCGGCAGCTTGCCGAAGGAGGCGGGTTTCTGTTCTTCACGACCGCCGCCACCGCCGCCTCCGGGTTTGTCCTGCTTGGGTTTGGAGCCTCCGCCGGTGCCCTTGTTCATACCGGCTGTGCCTTTTTCAGGCTCTTCCTGCTCGGGTGGAATGTCTGTGATATCGCCCAGGTATTCCAGGTCTGTGCGTTGCTTCTCGGCTACTACGTCCCTCTGTCTTTGCCTGTAGTCGGAGAAGATGACGCCGCCTATGATGGCCAGCAGGAATACGAAAGCGGCTATGGTGGCGATGGCGAAGCCGCCCGTGTCAGTTGATTCCGCGACTATACCGGAGTTGCTGCCCGTAAGGGCCGCCCCCGACGATACGGAGCGGTCTCGCTTCATCCAGCCGGCGAACATGGCGATCAGCACGGTCAGGGCGACGAGGGTAAAAACTATGACAGATCCGCGCGAAACGCCTCCGACCTGAGCGCGGTCGAGCCAGGATACTCCGACGACGATCGCGACCATGGAAAGAACGGCGGCCGCCATCGCGATCAGTACATTCGGACGCGCGAAGTAGAGCTTCAACATGCGGCCGTAAGCGACGATCGAGCGCTTGACGAAGCCCATGGGGTCGCGCTTGAACTCCGGCCAGGTCAATTGCGAATGGTGTGCGACCTCGCGCAGCTCTTCGGCCAAACGGCTGATGACCGTCTGATCTTCTATGATCGTCAGGTGATACTCGCCGCCGACGTGGCCTTGCGTGGAGACGTGATCGCTCGTGGAGGCTGCTGCTGTTGCTGCCGGCGACGCTATGGTCTCAGTATCCTCGACGAAGCTTGCCTGCGACACTGCCGACACGGGTGCGGGCGGGGGTTCAGGCTTTGGAGGTGCGACCGCCTTGGCTACAAAGCCGTTAAGGGGAGTGCCGTCTACGGGGCAAAAGCTGAACTTATCGGCAAACTCTTCCTGACATACTGAACACTGTTTCATGTCTACCCTCTAAACCGCCTCTGGGGGGAAAAGCAGGGGTTTTCCACTGGGGCGGCCATTTTTGAACTTTCTTTCAAGTGGTTCGGTTTTAGAGTGCGGGTTAACCGGATTATCGTTTGTCCGATGACTCTTTAGACCCGAACCGCATTATACTCATCTTTGCTTGGCGTGTGAAACGGCTAACTCTGCCTAAACCGGAGGTTTGATGCGCTAAAGAGCCAAACGGTTGACGCGGTGACTGATCGTATCTAAACTGTTTTCGTCTCTTTCCCAACTATTTTGCGGCGCGCCGGGACAGGGCTTCGAGCCGGCGGCCGTATCCAGATCATCTCTATAAGGCTCTTTCAAGCAAGCTATGGATACCCGAATTTCAATGTTTAGAGCAGTAAAATCAGGCTTTTTTGCGATTTTCCTAATCTTCGCCGCCACCCCTCCCCGAATCGCCCTGGGGGTTGAGCAGCAGGGAGCGCCCGAGCCCAAGCGCGAGCAGTTGTTGAACCGCCTGAACGTCCTCGTCTGGCATCGAGCGGGCGATGCGAACGTCCTGCTCAAGCTGCGCGTCCACAGCGGCGCGGCCTTTGACCTGGCGGGCAAGGCGGGCACGATGGCGCTCCTGGGCGACGCGCTGTTTCCGGACCAGACCACGCGCGACTATTTCACGGAAGAGCTGGGCGGGCGCGTCGAGGTGACGACCGATCACGACGCCATAAACATCACGCTGACGGGTCACGCGGCCGAGTTCGAGCGTATAGTCGAGCTGCTGCGCGCGGCGATAGTCAATCCTCCCCTGACCGCCGATACGGTGACGAAGCTGCGCGCCGCTCGTCTAAAGGTGGTCAGCGATACGAGCGTCGCACCGGGCGCGATTGCCGACCGGGCCATCGCCGCACGTCTCTACGGCGATTTTCCCTACGGACGCCCTGCTTCCGGGACGCCAGAGACGCTGGCGCGGCTCGAACGCGGCGATCTACTTTTCGCCCGCGAGAGGTTTCTGAGCCCGAACAATAGCACGCTGGTCGTAATCGGCGGCGTAGATGAGCGCCGCGCCATGCGCGCCCTGCGACAGTTGCTGGGGATGTGGCGCAAGAGCGACGCGATCGTGCCCGCCACGTTTCGTCAGCCGGATGCGCCCGACACGCGCACGCTGATCGTGGACTTGCCGGGCGTGGAGACGGCCGAGGTCAGGCTCGCCGCTCGCTCCCTGGCGCGCTCGGACGGCGACGCGGCGGCCGCAGCCATACTCGCCTTGCTGGCGCGAGACCGCTGGCAAACGGCGCTTCCAGAGCTTGCCAAGAGCGCCTTCTTCGTTCGCAATGAAGCGCACGCGCTGCCCGGCATGTTCGTCATGGGAGCGTCCGTGCGTACAGCCGCAGCCGCACCGGCGCTCGCCTCCGCCCGAAATGTCCTCCGCTCGCTCGCCGACAAGCCGCCGGCGACCGCAGACTTCGAGCGCGTCAGGAGTGAAGCGGTTGCCATCCTCAATAAACAGATCGAGCAGCCCGAAACGCTCGCCGATCTATGGCTCGACGCAGAGACTTACAGGCTCGCGCCGGTCGCAGACCGATTGCGCGCCCTCAGCCGCTTGACGCCGTCGGACGTGCAGCGCGTGGCCGCCAAACTCTTCCGCGATGCGCCCTTGGCGGCCGTCGCCGTCGCCAGCGCCGCCGAGCTTACCGCAGACCTTGAGCGTGAAGGCAAAGTCGAGGTCATGGGCGCGGCAGCGACGCCCGCACCCCCGCCCGTGCCGGCCAAAAGCCCGCTCTAATTTGCAAATGTATCGCAACTCATCTGCAACCACTCGCTAAACAGGATTCGTTTAACT
>DASQYE010000335.1:0-9090 GCA_035639355.1 Pyrinomonadaceae bacterium | reverse complement strand
CGGCCCGCTTGTGGCCTGCATCCTTGAGCGCGGCGGCCCGCAGCGTGAGCAGGCGCGCGGCCTCGGTTTCGGTCGCCATGTTGGCGAGCTTGAACTTTATCGCCTGAAACTCCGCTATGGGCTGTCCGAAGGCCTGTCTCTCCCTGGCATATTTCAAAGACTCGGAGAGCGCGCCCTGTGCGATTCCCGTAGCGAGCGCGCCGATGCCTATGCGCCCGTTGTCCAGGCTGTTAAAGGCCACCCTCAGGCCGTTGCCTTCGCCGCCGAGCACGTTCGCGGCCGGCACTCGCACGTCCGCGAAACTCATCTCGGCGGTCTGCGAGGCGCGTTGGCCCATCTTGTGCTCGATGGCCGAAACGGTCAGGCCAGGGCTGTCGCCTTCGACGATGAAGGCGGTCGTCTGCGCCTTGCCGTCCTCGCGGCCCGTCACGGCCATCACGATGTAGGTGTTGGCCTCGCCGCCGCTCGTGACCCAAGACTTCGTACCGTTGACGACATAAGCGTCGCCGTCGCGCACGGCCCGCGTTCGTAGATTCGTAGCGTCGGAGCCCGCCTGCGGCTCCGAGAGGCAGAAAGCGCCCAGGGTTTCGCCGCGCGCGAGCGGGACCAGATATTTTCTCTTCTGCTCGTCGGTTCCGAAGCTCAGGATTGGGTAGCAGCAGACGGAATTTGTCACGCCGACGATGACGCAGACGGACGAGTCGGCCCGCGCTATCTCTTCCAGGGCGAGCGCGTAGGCGACCGTATCGAAGCCCGCCCCGCCCCATTCCTCCGGGATAATCATGCCCAACAGCCCCATCTCCGCCAGCCCCTTCAGCTGCTCGCGCGGGAAACGCGCCGCCTCGTCGTATTCGTGTGCGCGCGGCGCAACCTCGGCCGCGACAAACTCGCGCACGGAAGCCTGCACCATCCGCTGCTCTTCGGAAAGCTCGAAATCCACCGTTCGACACGCTCCTTTTTAAACTGAAACTAGCACGGGAAGCGAGAGATGAACAAGCCAAACAGAGATCATCATCCGCCTTGCCGCCCGTTTTGATTATCGATTAGAATAAGGTTTGTGCTGAAAGTAATAGCGCCCTACTGATGAAACCGCTCCTGCTCATGGTACTGGCCGCTTACGTCGTGGCGGCGATTCACTCAGTCCTCGCGTTCGTCAACAAGCGTCGCGCGGTCGAGCGTGTTGCGTTCGCGGCGCTCGCCCTGGGCTTCGCCATGCACACGGCATCGCTCATAACGGACTGGACACAGGAGGGACATTATCCTCTTTTCGGCCTGCGCGAGACGCTCTCTTTTCTGGCCTGGACGCTCGTCATCAGCTACCTTCTGACGTTGAGCCGTTATCGCGCTACGGCCTTGGGCAGCTTCACGCTTCCGCTCGTCGCCCTGCTGACCTTCATGGCGACCGTGGTTCGGCATAGAGGCGGGACGCCGGGCGACGTGACGGAGAGCGGGGCGGCATGGCTTTTTCCAGTTCACACGACGATGCTGCTGTTCGCCTACGCTTCTTTCTTCGTCGTCTTTATCGCGAGCATAATGTACCTTGTGCAGGAGCGCGAGTTGAAGCTGAAGACCTTCGGCGCATTTTTTCACCGGCTGCCGTCGCTTTCGACCGTCAACGAAATCGCCTCCCACGCCGCAGGCATAGGGCTGACGCTGCTGACGCTCGGGATCGCCACGGGCATGCTCTGGTCTTCGTCGCGTGACGGTCGCCTGTGGCACAACGATCCGAAAGAGATTTTCGCGGCCCTGACCTGGCTGCTCTACATGGCGCTGATACTTTATCGCTCGACGGCGAACTGGCGCGGCCGCAAGGCGGCCTGGATGGGCGTCGCCGGTTTCGGGCTCGTGCTCTGTACCTTCATCGGCGCGCGACTGATCGGAAGCTATCACGTGTTCGGATAACCCGATTTATGTCTATAGTACTCGTCGGACTCAATCACAAGACCGCGCCGGTGGCCGTGCGCGAGCGGATCGCTTTTTCGGACGAGGCGTGCGCTGAAGGCTTGCGCTCGCTAGTAGATGGCGAAGTGGTGCGCGAGGGATTGATCGTCTCGACCTGTAATCGCGTCGAGGTACTTACCTCCATGGGCGCGCAGCACGCCATGGAGGGCACAGAGCGCATCGCGCGATTTCTGAGCGAAGCGCGCTCTGTTCCGCACGAGGTCATAGGCAGGCATCTCTACAGCCACGCGGACGACGAGGCCGTGCGCCACGTCTTTCGCGTCGCCTCCTCGCTCGATTCAATGGTCGTGGGCGAGCCGCAGGTCTTGGGCCAGGTCAGACGGGCCTACTCGCTGGCGGTAGAATCGGGGACTGCCGGGCGTGTCCTCAATCGACTGGTTCATCATGCGTTCCGCGTCGCCAAGCGCGTGCGCTCCGAGACGGGGATCGCGGCCTCGGCCGTCTCCATCAGCTACATGGCGGTCGAATTAGGGCGAAAGGTTTTCGGCTCGCTCAAGGGCAAGACGGTGCTGCTCGTAGGCGCGGGCGAGATGGCGGAGCTGGCCGCGCGTCATCTGGTCAACGCCGGGGCGGCGCGCGTCCTCGTCGCAAATCGAACGAACGAGACGGCGCAAAAGCTCGCCGAAGAGTTTGGGGGCGAGGCGGTCGATTTCGCGCGGCTCACCGATCATCTGGCCGAAGCCGACATAGTGATCTGTTCGACGGGCGCGCCCGACTACGTCCTGACGCCTGAGATGGCCCGCGCGGCATTGGAGAAAAGGCGCAACCGCCCCGTCTTCATGATAGACATCTCTGTCCCGCGCAACATCGATCCGTCGGTCGGCCAGATCAGCAACCTTTTCGTCTTCGACATAGACGACCTGGAAGCCTTCATCGCCTCGAACATACGCGAGCGCGAGCGCGAGGCCGGTCGCGCCGAGTTGATAGTCGAATCCGAGGTAATGCAGTTTCAGCAGGCGTTGCGCGCGCTCGACATCGGGCCCACACTTGGCGCGCTTCGCCGTAAGATGCAGGACATAGCGCGCGACGAATTGAAGCGCCAGCGTCATCGCCTGGGCCCACTCTCCCCTGAGCAGGAGAGCGCCATAGAGGCGCTGCTTTTATCGACCGTCAACAAAATCTCTCATCCCGTCATACATCGCATGCGACGCTCCTACGATACGGGCGAAGACGAGAACGTGCGCGCGTGGCGCGTAGCCTTCGGCCTCGAACCGGAGGACGGGAAGGATGAGCCGCCGCTTGACGAACCGGACTCGGAAATTTGACCGCTGATCGCGCATGAAAGGGTCGGAGACGGGTCGCGCCCGCCTGTCCTCGGAGCGTGCGCGCCCTTTTTCTCTCCCTGGAGGCGGCGCGCAGGCAAGGCCAGCCCTTATAAATCTGATGAAAGATCGTCTCGTAATCGGCTCGCGCGGATCGAAGCTCGCGCTCTGGCAGGCCGAGTGGGTCAGGTCGCGTCTGACCGCGCTCCACCCGCAGACGGACATACGCGTCGAGGTCATCAAGACCGGCGGCGACATTATGAAGGAGGCCCCGCTCTCGGTCATAGGGGGTCGTGGAGTATTTACCAAAGAGATCGAAGAGGCGCTTCTGGACGGGCGCATAGACCTGGCCGTCCACTCTTTGAAGGACTTGCCGACGGTGCTGCCCGCGGGGCTCTCTATCGCTGCCATCCCGGAGCGCGAAGATGCGCGCGACGCGCTCGTGCTGCGCTCCGGCCTGTCGATCGCTCATCCCTCGATCGAGAGCCTGGCGACCGGAGCCGTCGTCGGCACGTCGAGCCCGCGCCGGTTGGCCCAGCTTAAACACCTCAGACGCGATCTGGTCATCAGAGAGCTGCGCGGCAATGTCGATACGCGGCTGCGCAAGCTGGATGCTGGAGAGTATGACTGTGTGATTCTGGCTGCGGCGGGTCTGCGGCGGCTAGGCTTCGCCGAGCGCATCGACGCCGCGATCGCCATCGAAGAGATGCTTCCCGCCGTCTCGCAAGGGGCGCTGGGGTTAGAGACGCGCTCCGCCGACTCGGTCGTCGTCAAGATGCTCGCCCCGCTCGATCACGCGCCGACGCGGCTGGCCTGCACGGCTGAGCGGACGCTGCTGCGTGGTCTGGGCGGGGGTTGCCAGTTGCCCATCGCCGCTCATGCAGTGGTCAGCGGAGATCGAATGCGGCTCTACGGATTAACGTCTTCCCTGTCGGGCGATACTATTATTCGTGACGAGATGGAAGGCGCGGCCCTTGATGCGGCGCAACTTGGCGAGCAGTTGGCCGGACGCCTGCTCGAAAGAGGCGCTCTTTCCCTGCTCGCCGGGCTTACGTCTCTTTAGGGATGACGAACGGCCTGGGCCCCTCTCGTCCGAGAAAAGGCTCGGCCGCGAGCCCGGCCGCTGCCGCAGATTGTTTTTATAGTCGATGGCTGACAGTAAGACTGAAACCACGGATGCGCCCACAGAGCAATCGTTCGCGCCTCTGGCGGGGCGCACGATCGTCATCACGCGCCCGCGCGCGCAGGCAGGGGAGTTCGCCGCCCAGCTTGAGAGCTACGGCGCGCGCGTCATCGCCTGCCCGACGATCGAGATCGTAGAGCCGGAGAGCTACGGGCAGCTGGACGAAGCGATAGACGGTCTTTACGGCTACGACTGGCTCGTGTTTACGAGCGTGAACGGAGTCGAGCATTTCATGCGCCGCTTGAGGGCGAAGGGGCGCGACGCGCACGAGCTTGACGACTTGCGAGTGTGCGCTATCGGCGAAGCGACGGCCGAGCGCTTGAGCGAGGCTCACGTCCACGTCGATCTGATTCCGGATCAGTTCAAGGCCGAGGGAATCTTCGCCGCGCTCGAAAGCTTCCTCGGCGGGCCGGAGAATCTACGCGGGCAAAACTTTCTCATCCCGCGCGCGGCCGTCGCCCGCGATTACCTGCCGCGCTCGCTGGAAGCGGCCGGCGCTCGCGTCGATGTCGTCCCGGCCTATCGCACCGTTCAGCCGCACTCTCAAGAGCGTGGCCGCGTCGAAGCCCTGCTCGCGGGCGGCGCGGTTGATTGCATTACCTTCACCAGCTCGTCCACCGTCACCAATTTCGCGCAGATGTTCAAGGCGACCGGCTTGAGCGTGTTGCTGGCGGGCGTCGCCGTCGCCTGCATCGGCGACATCACGGCGGCGACCGCCGCGCAGTACGGTCTACGCACGGACATACAGCCGAACGAATACACCACGCTGGCGCTCGCCCGCGCCATCGCAGACTATTACAAAGCAAGGCGGAAGGCGGAAGGATGAAGGATGAAAGCGTTGCTACGTTAATTGAATCATTCAGCTAACGATGCCCACTTTTCATCCTTGCGGCCTTCATCCTTCATCCTCGCTTTCCTATGCTAAACTTCGATTATGTCGAAGGGACGCGTTCTCATTGTCGATGACGAGCCGGTCGTGGCAGATGTCTTGTGCGAGCAGTTGGTCGCTTGGGGCTACGAGGCCGTGACGGAGCCGGACGGGGTGGCGGCTCTCAAGCGTGCGGGAGATTTTATGCCATCTGTCGTCATCACGGATGTTTTGATGCCCCGCCTCGACGGCTTCGGTCTGCTGCGCGAGCTGCGCGAGCGTCACCCGGAGATGGCCGTCATCTTCCTTACGGGCCAGGGCTCCGTAGAGATGGCGCTGCGTGCCATTCAGGATGAGGGCGCTTATCACTACTTCGAGAAACCGATTGACCCGCACAAGCTGCGCATCGTCGTCGAGAATGCGATGGAATATGGCTTGACGCGGCGCGAGAACGAGGCGCTGCGGCGTCAACTGCGCGACCGTGGAGCGTTCGGCGAGCTGGTGGGCCAATCCGACTCAATGCGAAAGATTTACGCCCTGATCGAACAGGTCGCGCCCTCGTCCGCGTCAGTTCTCATCACGGGCGAATCGGGCACGGGCAAGGAGCTTGTCGCGCGTACCATACACAACCTAAGCCCGCGCAAGGATTCTCAATTCGTCGCCATCAACTGTTCTGCGATTCCCGAAACCCTCATGGAGTCCGAGCTGTTCGGTCACGAGAAGGGCGCTTTCACGGGCGCGGGCGCGCGCCGCCAGGGCTGTTTTGAGCTGGCCCAGGGCGGCACGCTCCTGCTGGACGAGATCGGAGAGATGCCGACGCTCTTGCAGGCGAAGCTGCTGCGCGTACTGGAAGAGCGCACCCTTCGCCGACTCGGCAGCACGCACGAGATTCCGATCGACGTGCGGCTACTTGCGGCGACCAACAAAGACCCGCACGAGGCCGTGCGTTCGGGCCAGTTCCGCGAAGACCTGCTCTATCGTCTCAACGTCATCACGATCGAGATGCCGCCGCTGCGCGAGCGTAAAAACGATCTGCCATTGTTGGCCCAACACCTCGTCACTCAGCTTGCGGAGCGTCACCGGCGTCCGGCCCGCTTCTTCTCCTCGGCGGCGCTCGAAGCGCTGCGCTCGCACTACTGGCCCGGCAATGTGCGCGAGCTTCGCAACGTCGTCGAGCGCGCCGTTATCATCTGTTCCGGCGAAGAGATCGAGCGTCATCATCTAGCGCCGTACCCGGTCGAGCAGCGCGAGCGCGTCCGCAACGAGGATACCGTCTCGCTGCCCGTCGGCACGCCAATCGAAGAGATGGAGAGGCAGATGATCCTTCGCACCCTCAGAAAGACCGACAATAATAAGACGCGCGCCGCGGAGCTTCTGGGCATCAGCCTCAAGACTTTGCATAATAAGCTGCGCCTGTATCGTGAGCGCGGGCTGATCGGCGAAGGCGATAAACATCGCGCGCCGGCGGACGCGCCCTCGAACGGGTGACGGCGAGCGCCTGCTAGGCGAGAGGGGATGAAACGTGCGGCGCTCTGCTTTATAGGCGGGCCATTCCGGCCACCCTTCTCAAAGGCTTAATCCCTCTTTCTTTTCCCCACGACCTTGCGCTCGACCCGCGATGGATGTTATTCATCGCCCGCATGCCCGTTCTGCTCTTCTTCGTTGACGGACTAGGTATCGGCGCGCGTGGGCCATCCAATCCCCTGGATGGTCTCGCCGAGGCTGCGCCGCTCGCCGTCTTTGAGGGCGAAGAGCCGGAGATTATTTATAACGGCGCGCTCGTCCGCACGGATGCCTGTCTGGGCGTAGAGGGCCGGCCGCAGAGCGCATCCGGACAGACGACCATCCTGACGGGCATCAATGCCCCGGCTCGGCTCGGCTATCACAAGCAGGGATTTCCCAATCAGGCGCTGCGCGAGATCATCAATGAGCATTCCATCTTTCTCCAGCTCAAGCGCGAAGGGATTGGGCCGAATGCCTTCGCCAATGCCTACACAGGGAGATTTTTCGAGACTCGCCCGCGCTGGGTCTCTGCCACGACGGCCGCGGTCGAGGCCGCCGGGATGGGCTTTCGCGACCTGGAAGACTTGAAGGCGGGTCGCGCCGTCTTCATGGATTTCACGAACGGCTTTCTGATTGCGCGGGGCGAAGAGGTCGCATTGCGAACGCCCGAAGAGGCCGGAGAGACGCTCGCCCGAATCGTCGCCGAACATCGCTTCACCCTCTACGAATACTTCATCACGGACAAGATCGGTCACGCGCAGGACATGTCGGCCGCGCGCTCGGTCTTACAGAGCCTCGCGCGCTACCTGCGCGCTGTGCTGCGTCACCTCGATCTCACTGAGACTACGGTGCTCCTGACGAGCGATCACGGCAATATCGAAGACCTATCGTTACGCAACCACACGCGCAACCCCGTTCCGACGCTTCTGTGGGGCGCGGCGCGCGATCAACTGTCGCGCCGCGTTCGCAGCCTCGCGGACATTACGCCCGCCATCATAGAAGTTCTCAAGGAGGAGGAGCCCCGTAGATGACAGACGAGCCGCGATCGGAGTTCGAGAAAAACGACAGGCGAGAAGTTACGGGCTGGATGATGTACGACTGGGCCAACTCCGCCTTTTACACGACGGTCGTCGGCGCGCTCTTCGGCCCATACCTGACCTCGCTGGCGCAGGCGGCCGTCGGCGAGAACGGCACGGTCTTGAATCTGGGTTTTATGGGCGCGGTGACGGCGAAATCGCTCTCGACCTTCAGCGTTTCGGTGGCGGTCTTCTCTCAGGTCTTCATCCTGCCGATCCTGGGCGCAATCGCCGATTACTCGCACTTGAAGAAGCGGCTGATGGCTATGTTTTGCTACACGGCGGTCGCGGCCAACTGCCTGCTCTTTTTCGTTTACGGGAATCTGTACCTGCTCGGAGCGTTGCTGTTCATCGTCGCCAATCTGTGCTACGGCGCGTCCATAGTCTTCTATAACGCATACCTGCCGGAGATCACGACCGAGGATCAACGCGATAAGGTGTCGAGTCGCGGATTCGCGCTCGGGTATCTGGGCGGCGGCTTACTGCTGGCTTTGAATTTCGGGTTTGTCCTTCTCGCCCCGCGACTGGGAATCGAGACGGGAATGGCCGTGCGGCTTTCGCTGCTGTCGGCAGGGCTGTGGTGGGGCGGCTTCGCCGTTCTCACCTTCACGCGATTGAAAGCGCGTCGCGCCGCCCGCGAGCTTCCGCCCAATAGAAGCTATCTCACCATAGGCTTTACGGAGCTTGGCGCTACTTTTCGCGAGCTGCTGCGCCTGCGCCATACGCTGCAATACCTGATCGGTTATCTTTTCTACAACGACGGCATTCAAACCGTGATCGGGGCGGCGGCCGTCTTTCTGGCCCAGGAGTTGTTCGTCGCGCGCGGGCTTGAGGCCCCGCAATCCTTCCTGCTCGGCATCTTCCTGCTCGTCCAGTTCGTGGCCTTCGGCGGTGCGCTCCTTTTCGAGAGGATAGCCTATGCCGCGGGCACTAAGAGGGCCATCCTGATCGCGCTCTTCATCTGGTCTTTGATCGTCGTTTACGCTTACGGCTACATGCAAACGATCAGGCAGGCGTGGGTGATGGCGGCGATGATCGCCGTCGTGCTCGGCGGCTCGCAGGCGCTGTCGCGCTCGCTCTTTTCGAGGATGATTCCAAAGGGACGCGAGGCGTCCTTCTTCGGCATCTACGAAATCTCGGAGCGCGGCACGTCCTGGATCGGCCCGCTCGTCTTCAGCATCGTCGTCGCCCGAACAGGCTCCTACCGCCAGGCCGTCCTCTCCCTCATCTTTTTCT
>DASQYE010000334.1:0-2244 GCA_035639355.1 Pyrinomonadaceae bacterium | reverse complement strand
GTAAGTTGAGCGCAAGCCGCGACGATCCGGACATCTCGAAGCCATCCCGGAGGATGCAAAGTGGCCGGAAAGAGAGATAGAAGTGGGCGGGACGATTCGTGCCCGAATCGCTACGCGTTATTTGATGAGAGCCTTCATAATCGCCCGCAGCCGCTCGTCACTCGAAGCCGTCGCCGCACGCCGGACACGAAAGGACGTGTTCCGTGCCCGCCTATGAGAAGGCGCGCGTCTTTCGTGGCGAGCAAGGTCCGTCCCGCCCGAACCTTCCATCTCTAGCGCCGACTTGATGACTACAAATGTTCACAGGTGTCTACTATTGCAGACACAATCGCGCGACCCTCGATTGCCGGGGCCGATGGCAGTTCCTCTTCCGTTTTTCAGCCAGGAGAGTCCGTGCGATAAGAGCTACCCCCAGTGCTTTTATATAAAAGGCGTTCGCTTCTTCAAGGCGGGAATGAGGCGGCATGAAGGATTCAGAATAAACGCTCGCTTTATTCTAGATGGAAAGCTGACCCCTGGCATATATGTTGCTGTTGTAATTCATATCAGCCTCGTAGCTTTTCACATGCTTTAGCCAGCCTCCTTTCGGCTTTAGCCTTCAGCGACAGATTCCTCGCGCGTTTGTTGGAACTTTATACCGCCGCCCGACAGCCCGCTCTTTAGCACTCACAACGGACAGATGTCACTTCTGTCCGAGGCAAGACCCATTGCGATCAAACTAACCGAAGGACAGATCATCGTCAGGCACTGACACTCGTTTTCGTCACCTAAGAGTGTTCGCGCCCTTACCACTTCGGATTCAAGGCGGAAAAAGAGATGTTTAGAAGGAGATAAACACAATGAGCACGAAGAGAATAGAGGAGACTGCCGCAAGACGTGTGAATGGGATGGCTCTCGTGGAGGCATTCAAGATGGCATCTCAACAGGCCGTGGAAAACGGCTCTATCAATGTTGATCGTTTGATGCAAGCCCTGCGCGCGTCCGAGCCGTTCAAATCCTGGCCCGGCGCGCTACGCCTGCGCCAGCGTTCGCAGAATCGTGCGGCCAGTGCCGCTAGCCGCAAGAGCACGCAAGAGCAAACCACTTCCGAAGAGCCGTCTTCTGAGGCGTCTACGGCGACCGGCGGCATGACGCTCGAAGAGTTGAAAAGCTTCAAAGCCGATCTGCTCGCAGCCGTTGTCGGGCGAGCCTGGGTTGATGAATCGCCCGATGACCCGACCACACCGGGTATGACCGACGGGAAGTGGGAAGGCGAGAGCTATTGCACGACCGCCTTTTAACAGGATGGATATTTGAAGGAGGCTGACGCCCTGGTCAGAAAAGAGATCAAGGCGCTCGAAACTCTGCTTGCAGAAGTCAAGGAACAGATCAAGGTACTGCTTGAGGGTGAACCTACGCGAAAGAATAGGGCGGCGGCGCGCGATCAATTAGCGGCGGCCTTGATTGACAGCTTTGAGCCATCGGAAGGCGAGATCAATGATGAAGCCCTCAAGGCCATCATCAATGCGCCCATCTTTATAGATGGCTTTCTACGTTACGGCGCAGACAACGCGGACGCCGACGACGTTAAAGCCAAGTGCCTGCTGTACTCTCAAGTGACAGCCCTGGCCGAAGCTATATTCCTGCTGTCAGTCTATCAAGATGAGGAATCGTTACTTAGCTGGGAAGCCTACCTGGATGCGACCTATGTGGAGACCCCTCTGAGCGTGATCGGGAAAGTCGCCGAGCACGTCTTCAACATCTTCTTCCTGCCGATAGCGACAGACGACATAGATAACGATCTGTATTTAGGCATTGGCGAAACCGTGATGGAGCTGGGTGAGAAATACAGATTGGAGGAGAACAAGGACATCTTTAGAAGCGATCCTGGGAATTGGCCCTATGAGCTTGGCGTCTTCTTTAAGGCAATGGCAACCGGATGCGATGGGCTCAAGGCGTCAAACCGCGTGGATATAACTATCAAAGACGTTTACGCTCCGTCGGCGGCGGCCAACTTCGATGCGTTGCAGGCTAATTTCTTGGTGACGGACGGCGGAATAAGCGGCGCTTATGTCAGGGATACCGGAAAGCGCTATGTTAATTTCGTTGACCAGAACTGCATCTGCCACGCCTTGATTCACTGGGCCAAGTACGATGACGACCACGGTGGCGAGTACCTTGAGCGTGCGATGCAGGTCTTCAACTACGCCCACAGTTACATGCACGTAAAGGACGGCGAGAACAACTTTATCCGAGACGGGAGAG
>DASQYE010000333.1:0-3453 GCA_035639355.1 Pyrinomonadaceae bacterium | reverse complement strand
CAGACCCGTGCGGAGTATTGATGACTGCGGCGTGATGGCGATTGACGATTATCATCTGCAAAAAAGGGCGCGTAAGGGGTGGGCCGGGCGCTTCTCTCTCTTTCTTAAAATTTACGCGGCGCGGACGGCCGAAACATGGCGTGGTCTCTTTTTTCGGCGCGGGCATATTAACAAAACCCCCTGTCCGGGCCAACGCAAGGACAGGGGGTTTCAAGCTATCGGACGTAATGTCTTGGAGACTTAGACGGGAGTGTTGTTGTTGTTCCCATTACCATTGGTGTTGCCGTTGGTATTGGTATTGCCGTTATTGCTATTGATCGGCCCGCGCGGCGTTCCCGGATTGGGATTCGGGCCGCGCCGTACTCTGCGCGGAGTGCCCGGATTCGGGTTGGCCCTGTTGTCTCCCGTATTGTCGTTCGTATTGGTGTTCGTGTTCGTGTTCGTGTTCCCGTTCATGTTGCCATTCGTATTACCGTTGGCGTTCATGTTCGAGTTCGTGTTGCCGTTGGTATTGTCGTTGGCATTCGTGTTGGTGTTCGTATTGCCGTTGGCGTTCTGGTTCGTATTCTCGTTTTTATTGACAGGCCCGCGTGGTGTGCCCGGGTCCGGGTTGCGACCGCGCCGCACGCCGGGCCGGTTATCGTTCTGGTTATTATTTTGGGTCTCCTGTCCACCCTGTCCCAGAACCACCAGCACTCCTGCAAGTATGAGTAACGAACCCATCACGGCTTTGACCGTTTCCGAAAGTTTCAACCTCATATCGATTCCACCTCGTTCTTTGTGCCCTGCGAAAAGCGCGCAGAGCGGGTCAGCCTAATTTACGCACGGGGGAAGTGTGAAGGCGGGCAGAAACCAGCGAAAACCGGATTCGTGCCCGACGCAGATTAATTCGTTGAGCGGGAAAGATAACAAACAGCGTCGCACGGAGTCTGTACGTAAGCGCACAAACACTGCGCGATGATGACCGGTTACAGGTCGCTCCTAGGCAGGCACTACGCGGAGTGTCCAAGGCGGAGTGCGCTTATATGCTAAAGAACGGTCTGGAAAGGCTCTTGAGACGGGCGGCATATTAAACGGTCGGGCTTCGAGTCGGAAGAGTCGAAGAATGCTCCCGTGATTAGCGATTCGTCGTTTTGCGCTCAGAGTTTAACTATGCGACAATTCGCCTTACGCGCCTGTAGCTCAGTGGATAGAGCGCCTGTCTCCGGAACAGGAGGTCGCAAGTTCGATCCTTGCCAGGCGTAATAGCTTCGCAGTTCTTCAACGCATCTCTAAAAATATTTTCATGTGTTCAGGTTGGGCGGTAAGTCGGCTGATGAACCGTGAATGCCGGTCTCGGGCGGCTTCCCGTCCGAGTTGGCGCATGATGGATACTTTCAAGGCGCGCGTCGCTTTTAAGTTTAAGGAAAGACCTTCACATCGTATGAGATTCGCCAGGATAATCTTCTCGGTCGCAGGCATCTACGGTCTGGTCGTTCTCCTGCCGCAGTATTTTATGGAGGGGAAGAACGGGCGCGACTTTCCGCCTGCCCTAACGCACCCGGAATATTACTACGGCTTTATCGGCGTCGCCCTGGCATGGCAGGTGCTCTTCCTCATAGTGGCCACAGACCCGGCGCGCTATCGCGCGATGATGATTCCGGCGGTTCTGGAGAAGGCGGGCTTCGGCGTCGCCGTCGTAATCCTCTTCCTGCTAAACAGGGCTTCGGCGCTACTGCTTGCTCCGGCGACTATAGATTTGATATTGGGTCTTCTGTTTCTGGTGGCCTATGTGAAGACAGCGTCCGATCAAGAATAGAGTCCCGGCTGAGCTGGAGCGCTGTATTAATGAAGGCCGCCGATAAATTCATCGTAGAGAATGCGATCTTCGGCGCTGATCTCTTCGAGCTTGACTCCGACCAGGTAGCCTGTCCCAGATTCGTCTTCGTAGAGTCCGCAGTGCACTACTCGCGCGGTGAGGCTCAGGTTCGCCTCCGTAGAGATGGCTAGGATAACACTCAGCAGATGATCCCCTTCGCTGAGGTCATGGCAACCCATACGCGTTGACGGCAGGACGAGCGCCATCCCCTCGCTGCTGAGGTCTTTCGTATAAGAGAGGACGGTCGCCAGGTCGCTCTCCTCCGACTCCTGGACGACGAGAGAGACGCTTGCCATGAGGCGCGCCTTGTAGCGGGCGTTCTGGCGGCGATTACTATTAATGACATCCCACGCGGAGAACATGGCTCTTGCCTATCGGGAAACAAGTAGACTGTCCTCAAACCGTAAAGGGTTCGAGTAATGACGGCCAATGAGCGTGGGAGACTCGCCAGCAGTTTTTATGTGCGACTAGATAAAGAGTAGCCGCATGGGCCAATCGTGTCAACGGGATTTCCGAGCGCGCCGACACTATTGGCCCATCGACGTGCCGAAGGATTTTACTTGATCGTGTAGACGGCTCAGTAAGCGAAGGACTGGTAGACCTCCGTAGAGGGCTGATCGTCCAGGGAGTCTACGACGGGGTTGAAGCGCAGCAGGTGGCGGGCGCGCTCAGACAGCGCGTCCAGGCTGGCACGAGGCACGCGTATTGATACTTCCGGTCGAAAGAGCCAGCGACGGCTATAGCCTATGACGACCATGGGTCGCGGCACGCGGGTGCGGTTGGGCGTGCCGCGGTGCAGACCGCGCACGTCGCGAATCATCACATCGCCGAGGCCCATAATGATGGGCTCAAGCTTGATCTCGCCCGACTTGATGCGTCTCATTCCCTCCTCTTTCGTCATCATGTGCGTGCCGCGCGCCACCTCGAAGGGCCCGTTCTCAACCGACATATCGACGAGAGGGAAATTGACGGCGAGTTGGTAGGGCGGCGTCTCCAGTCCCGTTTCAGGAAAGAGCGGCGGCGTATCTCTATGTATGTCCTGGTAGTCGGAGCCCAGGAGCGGCGTGTCGGTCGCAAGCTGCGGCATCACTGCGTCTTCGCCGACCAGGCCGCGAACAATCGAGAGCACATCCTCGTC
This sequence comes from Pyrinomonadaceae bacterium, assembly GCA_035639355.1. GTDB lineage: Bacteria > Acidobacteriota > Blastocatellia > Pyrinomonadales > Pyrinomonadaceae > DASQYE01. The sequence goes on along the minus strand of DASQYE010000333.1, from coordinate 457 downwards.
TTCGTAAATTTCGGGGTCGGCGAAAGGCGCACTGAAAGGCAGCGTGACGTAATAACGCGCCGGGCCGCGATTGAAGAGATGGCCCTCGCGCGCTATGTGGGCTTCGAGCAGCGGCGTGAAAGCCTCGCGCCAGCCATCAAGCTTGCGCCTCGAAAAATGTTCGCGAAGCACGCAGAATCCGTCCTTGAGCGCCGCGCGTGTGAATGATTCTATCTGTTGTTCATCGTAGCGGCCCGCCGCCATAATCAAGAGTCCCCTGTTATAGTCTTCGATCACTTACGCCTGCTGAGGCGGTTCTGTATGACGACCACCACGAGCAAAAAGATGCCGCGCAGTACCCATTGCCACCAGGAGCTGATAGTGCCTTCGAGGTTGAAGATATTAAAGATCACACCGAGCAGCAGCACGCCGACAAGGGTCGAGCCGACGCCTCCTTGTCCACCCGTCAGGAGAGAGC
>DASQYE010000332.1:0-5532 GCA_035639355.1 Pyrinomonadaceae bacterium | reverse complement strand
TGCTGGTGCGGGCCGGGTTCGGCATTATCACGGGCGGCGGGCCGGGCATTATGGAGGCCGCCAACCGTGGGGCGTTCGAGGCGGGCGGTCTCTCCATCGGCTGCAACATAGAGCTTCCCTTTGAACAGGACTCGAACGCCTACCTGACCCGCTCTCTGAAGTTCAAGTACTTCTTCGTGCGCAAGACCATGTTCGTCAAGTACAGCACGGCCTTCATAATCTTTCCCGGCGGCTTTGGCACGCTCGACGAGCTTTTCGAGTCGCTGACGCTCATCCAGACGCGCAAGATCAAGAACTTTCCTGTAGTCCTGTTCGGCTCGGAGTACTGGGGCGGGATGATGAAGTGGATTGAGGACGTAATGCTCAAGGAGGGAAAGATTTCCGAAGCCGATCTGGCCCTCCTGCACCGGACGGACTCGCCATCGGAAGTGGTCGAGATCATCAGCCGGAGCCAGGACTCGCTGCGCAAGCTCGACAAGACCATCTCGGACGAATATACAAACGGCTGATTCCCAATATTATTTATTCGCTGACGCCCTCTTCGTGTCAGGCGGGTTTTCCTGCTGAGCGTTACGCTGCGGCTCGACCGTACCGCTGAGCCATTCCAGGTAGGGTGCGGAAATATTTGTGATCGGGAGCGCGACGATCTCCGGCGTCTCGTAACTGTGAAGCGCGCGCACCTCTCGCTCAAGGTCGTCGAACCTCGCGCGCGTCGTCTTGGCCAGCAGCAGTATTTCCGGGTCGCGCCGGACAGCGCCCTTCCAGTGATAGATGGACTCCATCTCGGGCATGATTTGAACACACGCGGCGAGCCGCGCTCCGACCAGCATCTCTGCCAGACGCGCCGCCTCTTCCCTGCTCCCGGCGGTCATTAGAACCACAATCGCATCCACAGTGTTTTCGGCCATCACCAAACTCCAAAAGCAGATGCCGGATGCTGGATGTTAGATGTCAGTGAAATGCTTTAACTAACATTCAGCATCTAGCATCTGCTTTTTCATTCCTGCTCTTCCGCGTCTTCGTCGAGCGTCGTGCCGGTCAGCGGCGTGGTGTCGCTGCCGAAGAAGGCGTTATAAAGCTCCTGCGCGCGATCTAGGTCGCGCTCGTCAACCAGTACGACCGCGCCCGGAGAGGTCGATGAGAGGAGGGGCGAAAGAGCGTCCATGCCGCCCGACTGTACGGCCGAGCGAATGCCGTTCTGCGCCAGTATGTCGTTGACCATCTCGGCCTCTGCGGGCGAGCCTATGTTATGGAGCGGCACAAATCGCGCCTCGCTGTGATCGTGGATGGTATTCTCCGTGGTCAAGCGCTCGACCAGCTCGGCCTCATCGTCCGGGCAGCGCTCGATGCCCGGCTCATATTCGGATTCGCAAACGGGACAGAACATAAACTCTCCTGCGACGCGGACGGAATTTGAAGACTATGAAAACCGCCCCAGTGTAGCGCGCTCGTCTGCGGGGACGCAAACAGCAACCGAGCCCGCGCGCGCGCGAAGGCCGGCAATTGCAAAGCATGTTTGGGAATTGCCGGACGCGCGCCGCCTAGGGCGGGCGTATGGATTGGACACCTCGGGCGCAGGCCATCGAAAATCCCTGCGCATTAACGGCGCAAGGCGAGTTGCGACTGGCCTTCCTCTACACGGCCTTTTCAGCCGTCGCGCTGACGGCGCGCTCGAACGGAATCTCCTCGAAGTGCGTCATCCGCTTGAAGGCGCGGAAACGTTCGTTGATCTCTTGATTGGTCAAACGCTGCACGCGCTCCGTGCCGAACTCCTCGACGTTGAAGGAGGCCATCACGGAGCCGTAGATCATGGCGCGGCGCATGGCCGCTTCGTCCAGTACGTCCTGGCTCGCCAGGTAGCCCATGAAGCCGCCCGCGAAGGTGTCGCCCGCGCCCGTCGGGTCGAAGACGGATTCGAGCGGGTACGCAGGGATTGCGAAGTAGGTATCAGGGGTAAACAAAGCCGCGCCGTATTCGCCGCGCTTGACGATCAGCGCCCTCGGCCCCCATGACAAAATCACACGGGCCGCGCGGATCAGGTTCGGCTCGCCGGCAAGCTGCCGCGCCTCGGCATCGTTGACTATAAGCACGTCTATGCCCTTGATCGCTTCGACCAAGGCATCGCGCGTGCTCGTAATCCAGTAGTTCATCGTATCGAGCGCGACCAACTCGGCGTCTCTGATCTGCTCGCGCACCTCGCGCTGAAGATCGGGCTGAATATTTCCCAGGAAAACCAGCCGCGAGCGCAAAGACGCTTCGGATAGCTTCGGCTTGAAATCGGCGAAGACGTTGAGCTGCGTATCCAGCGTGTGCGCGGTGTTGAGGTCGTAATCGTAGCGACCGCTCCAGAAAAAGGTTTTACCTTCGGGGATTCGTTCCAGGTCGGTCGTATCGACCCCGTGCCGCATGAAGACCTCTTCTTCTTCGCCGGAGAAATCGCCGCCGACGACGCCGACCACGCGCACGTCCGTAAAAAAGCTCGCCGCGATTGAGAAATGCGTCGCCGATCCGCCCAGCAGCCTATCGCGCTTACCGAAGGGCGTTTCGACGGCGTCGAACGCCACCGACCCGACTACCAGCAGGGACATCTTTTTGATCGCTCCTCTTGAAATTATATTGAGCGGCAAGGAGGCTTAGCCTTTACCGCTTACTGCTGCCCGGTCGCCTGTTTTGGCCCGCCGAGGCGTGATAGCTCTTTTTCCGCGAGCTTACGAAAATCGCTCTCCGGGTAATCGTTGACGACCTGAGAGAGATACGTGCGCGCATCCTCGCGGTACTTCTCGGCCGACACCTCCTTCTTAGGCGCTTGCTTGCCCTTATTTTCAGACAGGTACAGGCTGCTCGCCCCCGCGTAATATAAGACCTCGTCGATGCGCGAGAAGGTCGGATTGCCCGCAATGATCTCTTCGCAGCGATCCAGGGCGGCGACATACGCCTTCCGCAACCTGAAATAAAGGCGCACGGCCTCAAGGCTCTTCATAGAATCCTTTTCAAGATCGGGATCGCGCACGGTCGAAGGGTCTGGGCCGCGCGCAGCGCCGCCCTGCGCCTGCGCCCTCGGCGGCGACATAAAGCCGAGCGCCAGCAGAAGCGCGCCCGTCAGTAGAACAGTTCTCTTCATATAAACCTCCGAAAAGCAGTGACGAGTGACGAGTGAAGAATGACAAGACGAAAAGCTTAATCCGGGCTTGTCACTTGTCACTCGTCACTTTCCACTGTATTTATTAATAATCGCTTCAAGCTTCTTCGTCGTCGCCTCGGGCCAGAGGTCTGGCGCGGTGAAGATCGCATTCTTGAGCGCCGACTCGCAACGGCATCCGCGCGGTTTGACGCCTAGCTGCTTGACGGCCTCGCGCATGATGAGCTGCGCATTGCGGACGTTCTTGTTCAGGTATTCGACCACGGTTTCAACCGACACCGCATCGTGGTCTTCGTGCCAGCAATCGTAATCCGTGACGAGCGCGAGCGTCGCGTAACAGATTTCCGCCTCGCGCGCCAGCTTCGCTTCCTGCAAGTTGGTCATCCCGATTATGTCCATTCCCCAGGCGCGATAGGCGTTCGATTCCGCTTTGGTCGAAAACGCCGGGCCTTCCATGCACAGGTATGTCCCGCCGCGATGCACTTGAACGTCGGCCGCCGCGCAGGCCGCCTCCAGCACATCGCCAAGCTCGTCGCAGACCGGATGCGCGAACGTGACGTGCGCGACAATGCCTTCGCCGAAGAAGGTTGACTCGCGCGCGCGCGCACGCGTGCGGTCGAAGAACTGGTCGGGGATGACCATGTCCAGCGGCGCGTACTTTTCCTGTAACGATCCGACCGCCGACGCCGAGAGGATACGCTCGACGCCGAGCGTTTTCATGGCGTAGATGTTCGCCCTGAACGGCAGCTCGGAGGGCGTCAGGCGATGGCCGCGCCCGTGACGCGGCAGAAAAGCCACGCGCACGCCTTCGAGCGTCCCAGTGATGAAAGCATCCGAGGGACTTCCGAAAGGAGTGTCAACCTTGACCTCCTCTATATCCTTCAACTCCGGCATCTGGTAAAGACCGCTGCCACCTATGATGCCGATCTGCGCTGTCGCCATATTTCCAACCTTTCAAATTATTCGACCGGAATGAATCCCGCTTGCTCGTCACAGTATCGAAGCGCGCGCAGGGTTGCGTCCTCTTCCTTCAGACGACACAAGGGCGCGTCCGGGTCATGGTAAAAGAGGCAGAGCCATCCTTCACGGGCGGCCTGCGGCAAGAGGCGGCGCTTGGCTTCGAGCGTCTCTACGGGGTAAAGATCATAGCCCATGATCCAGGGCAGCGGCACGTGCGCGCGCATCGGCACCAGATCGGCGAAGCCGTAGAGCGTTCGGCCGCCGCGCTCCAATCGCAAGCATTGCATCGTCCGCGAATGGCCCGCCACCGTCTCCATGCTGAGGCCAGGAACGACCTCGTAATTCGCTTCCTTCAGCTCCAACTGGCCGCTTTCCATGACCGGCAGCCAGTTCTCGGGCATGTAGCTGGCGCGGTCGCGCTCGTGCGGCGCGGCGGCGTGCTCAAGCTCGGCCCGCGAGACGAAATAGCGTGCGTTCGGGAAAGTCGGCACAGGCTGATTGCTCTCGCCGTCAAAAGTCGTGTTGCCGCCGGCGTGATCGAAATGGAGATGCGTATTGACGACGATGGTTATCTGCTCGGGCCCGACGCCCGTGACGGCTCGCAAGGATTCGCTCAACGGCCGCTCGCGAGTGATGCCGTAGATCGCGGCCTGCTTCTCTGCCCACTTATCGCCGATACCCGTCTCGACCAGTATGCGCTCCCCTTCGGTCTCTACGAACAGGCAGTTGGTGTTCAGGCGAATACGATTGTGCTCGTCCGGCGGGCAGACCCTTGACCAAAGGGAGCGCGGCACGACGCCGAACATCGCGCCGCCATCCAGGCGAAACTCCGCGTCCGCTATGACTTCTATACGATAATCCCCGAAACGCATCCGGTTTTCCTGTCGGGCGCTGGCCGAAAGCCCCTAGGGATTGCCTCGGCGTCGCGCGCCGCCGGAGCGAGCGGGCGGAGGACTGCCAGCAGAGCCCGTCCCATTGCGCGAAGCCGGCGGAGCGGCATCAGCGGGAGCAGCAGGCTCAGACGTTGCGCCTGAGGGGGGCGGCCCGGCCGCCGCTCCACCTTCTTCACCTTCGGGAACCATCATGCCCGGAGGCATGGCCGGCAGCTGCGGCGCGGCGACGGTGAAATTCTCTGCGACCGTAATCCTGGAACGATCCGTGATCTCTTTGATGATCTTCTCTTCCTTCTCCTGCTGGACGGCGGCCTTGGCCTTTTCGCGCGGCGAGGATGGCTGCTGCTGCTGTTGCGGCGGCGCGAGCGGGTTGTCTTCGGGTTGCTCGCCGGAGGGTATCAGGATATGGCGCGCATGCACCTCTTCCTGGGCTTCGCCCGTAGGCGAAGTCGAGTTGCGGCGCTCATCCATTTTAATGATGTGATAGCCGTACTGTGTCTGGACTATATCGCTGATCTGGCCCGGCTGAAGAGCGAAAGC
>DASQYE010000331.1:0-9422 GCA_035639355.1 Pyrinomonadaceae bacterium | reverse complement strand
GCGTGCCCTTTTTGTGTAAGAACTACTCCTGCACAAAAAGTTCATCGAGTTGACGCGACACCAGCATTGACTTCTCGTGCAGTGTGCAGCACTTCTTGTTCAGCACAGACTTTTGAGACAAGCCCAACACAACGTAATGATAACTATCGGACTCAAGTAGCACACATGATTTCCGTGCTTCTCAAATCTTTTCACCAACTCGGGATCAAAACATTTCTATTGCTTTAACTGAAAATTGGCAGGCACAAAGTCCATCGCCAACATTATCCCATCTGTCTTAGAACGCCCATCTGCTGATGGTCGATATACAATGACGACAGCGTTCTCTTGTTTGCGTACTCCGCAACTTATCTCATTTCCTGCCTCCTGAGTGAAGGCCGTGATCTGGATGCTTTCGAAGCTTTCGCTCTGAAGTTTCAGCACTCGCCCGTTAACCTTGATATGGAAGATGAGTCCCTTCGCGCCACACTCAATACGTGTAAGTAGCCCTTGCACCTGCGTTTCACCTGCAAGCGGCTTTCGCAAGGCTTCCTGAAGCGCCGAAGCTGTTGCGTCAGCCACAGACCGTTCTTCCGCCTCTTTGTTTTCCGCCGTATCGCCTTCCTGGCCACGTCTCCTGGGTGTGGGCGGGCTACTATCATTATTACTAGTTCCGGTTGCAGAAGCCTCCTGCATCTCCTTATAACGCGCTATCTGCTCCTGCATATCTGAAACTGCCCTGAGGAGAGATTGTGCATTGGCACGCATCTGTGGATCACTTCCGCTGCGGGCCAGCGGCTCAATAGTCTGGCGTGCGGCCTCAAAATTCTGTTGACGTAAATAAATTTGGGCCAAGACGAAAGCGTACTCCTCATTACCTGGAGAGAGCGTGCGGGCCTTCTTTATCAACTCAATGCTCTCGTCAAGCTGTTCTCCTGTGACCAAGTTGACCCAGGCCTGAAGGTGATAGGTTCCAGGGAAATCCGGCTTCAATTTCATGGCTTTCTGCAGGGCCACGCGCATCTCGCGAGCCGTCTCCGCGGGATAGCTTGAAACCCTGCCATCCTCGCTCATCCCCGCTCGGCTAAGCTCGTAAGCGTAATAGTAGTAGGCTAAGTAATTCTGTGAGTTGGAGGCGATGGCCTGTTGCAAGTGCTGCTTAGCCTCGTCAAAACGATTTTGCCGCAGGCGAACTACGCCGAGCGATGCGTGCGCCATCGCTTCTTTGGGGTCGAGATTAAGTGCTTGCTGGAGAAGCGTTGCGGCCTCGTCTAGCCGGTTCGTGTGTAGAAGAAGATCTCCAAGGTGACTGTCAGCCTCTGCTTCACTCAAGGGAGCGCTCTGCATCGTTGAATCGTACTCAAGCTTTTTCTCGAAGGTTGCAACCTGCTCCTGAAAGTTGCGACCCTCAATATACTTCTTTAATTCTTTCTCCATAGTTGCGAAATCGGTCTGGAAAGCCTGGCGAAAGGCTTGCTCAGTCGGGACATTCTTTGACATCAGGGAGAAGAATTGGTTCATTTGGGGGCGACGCTCGCCATTGTTGCCGAGTATCAGGTAATGAACCAGCGCCCAGGACTGCGCGTAAAAAATCCCTTTCGCCTCGCGCTTATTGCGATGGAGCGAGGCATAATCGACCTCGAAAAGTGTTTTGAGAGGAACCAGCTGTCGCTGCTGCCTGAGCAATAAAATGTGGTTAGCAATCAACCGGCCAAGATATACCTTCTGATCATCCTCAATATCGAACGTGCTGTAGTACTCGGCTAGTCCCTCGTTGAACCAGGGCGGCACGTTGGCCTTTCCAAAGTTATTGTTTATCAATAGATGAACATATTCGTGGTAGATCGTGCTATATGGGTTTTCCCCATTCGCTTCGGTCGTCAGAGTGATGTAGTTGATCTCCTCCCCGGCCTGAAAATAGCCGGCCACTTCCGAGATCTTGCCATCCACTACCGGCTTGAATGGTTTATAAGAACTGTTGCTCTTAAAGACCACGACCGTCGTCGGCACGGGTGAGTTGAAATCAGCTTTCGAGAGCAAGCGTGTAAACACATCGCGGAATTGTTCGAGGCGAGTGGCCACCCGCCGAATATCCTTCTCGCTGGCGTTACCTATAAGGAAGAAGTTTTTTGAGCGTACGCTCGTCCATGTATCTTTGGCCGGAGCGGCTTGAACAATAAGCAGCAGGCAAAAGGTCGTTGCGAGGGTTAAAACTAAACGTTTCATTATTGATCTTTCGGGAAAGAGTTAATGGAATATTCGCTCGCGGGGAGGAATATGGATAAATTGTCGGGGAGGCGCGCAAGCTGTGAATGAAACAGCGCCGGGCAATCGAGATTTGGCATCCTACAGAATGCCTCTTGAGTTGTCAAAGAGAAGTTTTGAGTGGGTGTCAGGAACAAAACCGTTCCAAACTTGGCACGGAACTCAACGCCTTGACCGTAGCCGTCGTGACCAAGCCCTTTCACTTCGAGGGCAGACGTCGGATGCAGCAGGCCGACCAGGGATTAAGGGAGCTGCGCGAGTGCGTGGATACGGTGATTACGATCCCGAATGAGCGGTTGCTGCACGCGGTAGACCGCGGGATGTCTCTGCCGGATTCCTTCAAGGTCGCCGACGACGTGTTGCGCCAGGCCGTGCAGGGCATCTCCGATCTAATCACCGTGCCCGGCCTCATCAACCTGGACTTCGCGGACATCAAGGCGATTATGGCCGGGATGGGTCTCGCGCTGATGGGCGCTGGGCGCGCTTCGGGCGAGAGCCGCGCGATGGAGGCCACGCAGCAGGCCATCTGCTCGCCGCTTCTGGAAGAGGCGACGATTGAGGGCGCGAAGGGCGTGCTCATCCACATCGTGGGCGGGACGGACCTAACGCTCTACGAAGTCAACGAGGCTTCCTCAATCATACGCGAGGCGGCGGACGACGACGCCAACATCATCTTCGGCGCGGTGATTGACGAAAGCTTGCGCGACGAGATGAAGATTACAGTCATCGCCACGGGCTTCGACAAGGAGATTGCCGACGTGGGCTCGACGGCCGCGTCTGCCGGCGTGCCCACACAGCCTCTGCGCTACACGCGCACGCCGGGCGACGACCTACAGCGCCCGACTGTCAACCCGAACCGCCGGGACGACTTGGATGTGCCAACATTTATTCGGAAGAAGGCTGATTAGCCAGTAGCCTGACAAGATTTCTAGCGGCAGTCCTGTAGTGTTCCACTTGAAGCTTCTTAAGAAATGCTTCTTATCTCCGAATGTTGTGCAACATAAGGAAGTGTTTATGTGCCGCAATCATCGGACATTTCGTAGCAACTGCCCTCCATTTCTTATCTGCTTCTCTGTCAGTCCGCGAAACGGTTTGCCTCAACCCCGCATACATATTTCAGACAGCAGTAGGCGCTCGCGTCAGCCGTGTCAGCCGGAGAGAAGACCGTGCCGCGATTGAAATTGACCTGGTACGCAAACGGGGTACTTGAATCCTCGCACCTCGCTATGCGATGCGCGGGAATAATTTCAGCATCCGACTATTGTGATGAGGGCGCGCGACGATTTATGTTGACAGTGGCTCAAAGGCTGGCATAGAGTTAGTCCACCTCTAGGGTGCGTCCTCGTTGACAGAATGACCTCGCGCACTTTTTCAGCTCTGAAGCTACCGAAGCATTATCTTCGTGAGCCTCACAACCGAGACAACCAAACTACTTCGATGCGGCCCTCCTGCTCAGATAGACCTCCTCGCCTCCCCAGCGCCGCGGCGCAGGCGCGATGTCCCCTGGCTCAGCCGCATCATCCGACCGCAGGTAACAAATAGAGAGACCCCGCAGACACTTGCCGGTGTCCGCAGGGCCTTGTCACAACACAGCCCCTGCTGCATCGCTGCGCCGAGGTTGCGTCGCCTCAATAGCCCGCATCATAGCGCACGCGGCGGTGGCCATCAACCTGAAAGTGAGGGCCTATAGCCATGCGTTCTACCTCCTCAACGCGACTGCTGTCGGCAGTCTGCAATCCATGCCTCTTACTATTCCCTGAACCTTCCGCTGCCCACCTGATATGCCGCCGTCCGCGCCTCTTCATGTGGCCGCTCATCCTGCTCATCCTCGCCTGCTGCGCTCTGCCCGCGCGGGCGGAGGAGAACGCCACAGCAACTAAGTCCTGCCTCACGACGCCATGCGATGTCACGTTGGCCTCGTTCTCCATCGCGACAAGCCAGATCGTTCGCTGGCAGGCGTCCTACACCGGTGGGCCGACCGAGGCACACAGCTTTTTTCTGTCGACCGTCGGCCCCAACATGGCCGACATCCCGCTGACCACCTCGGGCGAACTGGGCGGCGAGCGCTTCCTCAGTCCGGGCACGTACCACATCAGCATCAGGACTAGCGCGATGGGCCCCGGCTCGTACACGGTCTTTTTCAACCGGCGTGCTGCATTCAGCGTCTCGCCCACGAGTCATAGCTTCGGGCTGACCACCGCCGGGACGACAACCGCCCCGTTCTCCTTCAGCGTCAGCTACACGGGCGACGTGGGGCTGACGGCGACGGTTTCCCTTGCCGTGACTGGCGACAGCAGTCGCTTCACCGTCTCGCCTACGACGGGCACAGTTGCGTCGGGAAGCCCGTTCACATTTCAAGTCAGGTACGTCGCCCTCACCACGGCGACCGTCAATACCACGCACAACGCGACCATCACCATCACGGGCACGAGCAGCACCGGGCCACCCCCGCCGCCCCGGACTGTGACCGTGCAGGGCACGACCAGAGCCAACGTGCCTGATATTGACTGCGGCGGCGGCACGTGCGGCACATCGCTCAACCTCGGCTCCGCCGATGGCGACGTGGGCCAAGTGCGGACTTTCGACGTGCCCGTCCGTAACACGGGAGAAAGCAATCTTCTTATCACTTCAATCACGCTCGTCAACGACACCGGCACTGCCTTCACCTACACCGGCCCCACGCCGACTGCCGGTACCCCGCTGACCGTCGGGCCGAGCGGCACCACCAACCTGCCGGTCAGCTTCGCCCCGCCGCCCGGCGAGGCCAACTACTGCGCGCATCTAGTCATCCAGAGTAACGACCCGGACGAGATGAGTAAGTCGTGCCTATTCCGAGCAGTCGGCCACCACCCCATCCCCCTAATGCGCGTCGTCACGATGCCGCAGCCGGGCGGCGACGCGCGGCTGCTCGACTACGGCGATGTTGAACTGGGCTTCACCTTCCACAAGGCCATCATCGTCTTCAACGACGGTGACGCCGACCTGAACGTGACGGTCGCCGACCTCTGTCCACCGGCCACGCCCAGTTGCGGGAGCGATGCGACGCACGGGAGGTGGATCGTGCGCCAACTGGGCACGCGCACCGTCACGCCCGGCAATAACACGGCGTTCCACATGGACTACCGGCCCATCGCCCCCGTGAGTGCCGCGCTCGACGCCATCAACGTGCGCGTCACGGGCATCAACACCGTTCCCGCCAACCAGACCGTGGACGTGGCGCTCAGGGGGCACGGAGTCGCGCCCATCCCCATTGACACCGTGCTCGTGCTCGACCGTAGCGGCAGCATGGCCGACACGGTCGGCCTGCGCAGGAAGATCGAGGCGCTGCAAACAGCGGCCAGCATGTACGTCGAGTTGCTGCGCCCAGACCCCGGCGACAGTACGAGTGACCGCGTCGGCCTCGTCCGCTACGACAACGAGAATGACGAGTACTTGGCTTTGAGCTTCCTGCAAGAGGCGGGAGCGCCTGCGCCTCCGCCAGGCACCGTCACGCGGGCGGATGCGCTCGACCGGCTCTCCGCCACGGCCATCACGGACATTGCCCGGCTCGCGCCGCGCGGGAGCACGTGGATTGGCGGCGCGATGCAGCGCGGGTCGGGCATGTTGCCGCCGGGCGCTGTATTGCCAACCGAGCGCAAGCAGGCCATGGTCGTGCTCACGGACGGGCAGGAGAACGTAAACCCGCACGCAGATGTCGTGCTGGGCGGCATCCATTCCGACCACCCGACCCTCAAGATTTACAGCATCGGCCTCGGGCGCGACACCGGATCGCCGCCGGAGATTAACGCCACCGTGCTGCAAACCATCACCAACGTCACGAACGGCTACCACCAAGTCGTGGGTGACCTGTCTGGCGTCAACCGCTTCCAGTTGGAGGGCTTCTACTTCAAGATTTTCACAGACGTAGTGGGCCTCGGCACGGTCGTTGACCCGACGGTCTCCATCAACGTAGCCGGCTCGTCTCCCATCGTCGTGCAGCGTGCGCAGATCGTCTCGTCCGACCACAGCGTCATCTTCATGGTGCTCGACGACCCGACGCTGCGCACTTTCTATCAACTTCAGATCGTCACGCCTGCGGGCGAGGTTCTGACCGAGGTGACCACCACGGGCGGCCTCGCCGTCCAACGGCAACGGCGCAACAACTACGATCTCTACAAGGTCATCTTTCCCGACGAGGCGCAGGCGGCGAACTACGCGGGCGAGTGGCAACTGCGCCTCGTGCCCAACGGCACGTGGAGTCCGCAAGCTGTCTCGGGCGCGCTTCAGTGCGAACAGATCAGCTTCCACATGCCCGCCGCGCCCGTGCGTCCGCCCTTCGCGTTCGCCTTCGCGCAGACGAACCGACCGCCCGATACACCGTGCAGGCGTTTGCAGCAGCACCCGGACGCCATTGATCCGCGCAGAGGCGACGTGCCCGTAGGCTTCGCGGCTGCCGTCGGCTCCGACTATCGGATGGACGTGGCGGTGCGCTCCTCGCACTTCCTGCCGACTGCTGACGTGAAGTTGACCGCCAGTCTGACCGACCGCCGTGCCCCGGCCTTGAACGGAGCGGTCACGGTGGACGTGACCACGCCGGGCGGGACGCAACTTGCGGGTGTGCCCCTCTTCGATGACGGCACGCACGGCGACGATGTGGCCGGCGACGGTACTTGGACGACCCACTTCATACAGACTCTGGAGGGCGGCACGTACAAATTCTTCTTCCGCGGTCGTGGGCGCAACGAGCGAGGCGAACTAGCGCCGCGCGAAGAAGTCCGCTACCTGACGCTCGCGCCCCTCGGCGGGCAGAATGGTGGGCCGAACGACGGCTCGGACGGCAAGGGCAGGAGACCGTGGTTCAGTTTCCATCTCGGCCACAGTTTCCCACTCGGTTCGTTCCGCAGAGAGTTCGACTCAGGCCCGAGTGTAACCGTGGACGTGGAAGCGCCGTTCTCGCGCCGCCTTTCTTTCTACGGCATGTTCGGCTATCACTACTTCCACGCGCAGCGGGCGGGCGACCTCAACTTGAGCATCAGCAATCTCTCGCTCAACCTGCGGGCCTACTTCCCCGTCTCCAGTTGGCAGGGCTTCGTACAGTTTGGCCCCGGCGCGTACTTCCAGCGCCCCGGCGCGAACAAGCTCGGCTACAACGTCGGCGCGGGACTAGACTTCCCTGTGCTGACGAACTTCGCCGTCGAACTCGGCGCTGACTTCCACCACGTTGACCCCGGCGGCCAGAGCCGTCTCTTTTTCGACCCGAAGCTGGGAATCAAGTTCCGCTTCTAACGTGACCCGACCGTAGGGAGCGTAGGCGGATGCTTGCGCTCCCTGCGGCCCTGTCCGCGCTCGAACCTCGACCAGTCGCCTATTGCCCGGCCCGCCATTCACGGGCCTGATCAGGAAACTCTAGAGCGCATAGGGGTGAAGTGACCTGAGCGGCGCAGTCGGCATTATGTTCGGCTTGGGCGATCTGACCAGAACGCTCATGCAGACGCCCACATACATGTTCATCTACAGCTATTTCAATTTAGCGACACATAAGGAAGTGTTTATGTGTCCTAATCAACGGCATAAGTGTCAATAGAAGTACACACCTACCGCTCAAAATCTGTCCTCTTTTGTAGACACCTTCCCACTTAGACGAAAATCACTTTCCTTTTTCGCCGTAAAAAAGAATATCAATTGGTTCAGCGCCTTTTGGTATAAGCATTGCTGTCTCTGCAAGTACGATTCTTTTGCTTCCTGCTAATAAGAACCTCTTATTAGCATATTTAGACTTCTCGGATTCCAGAGGAGGCCACATGCCAAATGGTAACCCACCAGCAATAGGAAAGTATTCCCTCAAAGGCCCACAAGTAGATCCTGGAGCCGGTTATTGGATGTACTGTTCACAGTTGCACATCGTGACAATTGATGAACTTACCAAGCTGACCGAAGATTCAGGTTCTCCACACTTTTTCCCGGAGCCGCCCGACGCCTCGGTAACAGCCAAAGAGTTTGACGAGTTACTGGAACTAGCACGCTGGCGTGATGATCCTTGCAGGCTCGTTAACCCTAAGCCTTGTGCCAAACAAAACCTAACCCCCTGCAAGCCTCTGAAGGGGCTGCCGGGAGCGTTCGGTTGTCGTCGTCCGATCAGTAAGCTGCTTAATCTGGCACCGCCTCCACTCGGAGCGGTCATGGTCAACCGCTTCCCGGCTGAACAGATCATACGAACCGGACGCGGCATGGCGCGCGCGGTAGAAAGCGAAACTCCGGGCTTATTCCATCGGCATGCGTTGAACTACCTGATCGGCACACGCTCCTGGTCGCCTCCCCGACAAGCTTTGGTTTGGGCGGCTCTAGATGTCGCCCTTGCCAGCGCGCTTCAGGCTGCGTGGTATTACAAGTGGGTCAACAAACGAACAGCTTTCAGGGAGCGCCCGGTTGAATACGCTAGGCGCATAAAGAAAGAGAAGGAATTGAATGTTCTGTTTGACCGCCCTGACGAACTCAACCCCGCTTATAACCTATGCCCAGACGGGAGGCCCGATAAAAATGGTAAATTCCCGGAGAACGATTCGGGCACACCACGCCACCCAGCATACCCATCAGGACACAGCACCTATTCAGGAGCAGCCAGCGAGATTCTGAACTTCTTCTTCGGAACAGAAAAAACTCCCCGCTCACTGCTGGCGCATCCTGCATTGGGATCAGAACCTAACACGACAATTGGCGAAGAACTGGACAATATGGCTGATAATATTGGGATGGGTCGGCTATGGGCCGGTATCCACTGGCGTAGCGATCATGAGGCCGGGTTGAAACTAGGCCGCACCGTAGCCTGCTTAGTGCTTCAGCAGTTGGCTAGAATGGAGAGCGACCTGCCGCATGGCTTTAAGTTGTGCCCGCCGGATAGAACGACTGTGACCAATCAGTGTGACCTAAAGCAAGAAGTAGAACCTTGTGACGAGAAACAAATGCCACCAACAAGAGAAGAGCTGGAGAAAGAGGCTGAGCAGAGACGCGCAACATGCACGTCACCATTTAAGCCTGAGCCACTGCCTCCTGTTAAGCTACCTGTTGACCGTTGTCCGGCACCGCCTGAGCAAGCCGATGAGCGCCTCGACGCTAACCGAGGCGTGCAGCAGGGAGCGCAGTAAAATATCAACAGTTAAAGGCAATAGAGCCGAGCGTCTGCTCGGCTCTATTGCCTTTGG
>DASQYE010000330.1:0-2464 GCA_035639355.1 Pyrinomonadaceae bacterium | reverse complement strand
GGATTGAAATCCGTCGCCAGCACTACGGCGAGTCCCGCCGAGATCATCTCGCGCGCCGCAGGATAACGCGTATGCCCGAGCGCATAGACGGAAGCGGGCAGCAGCACCGGCTGGACGCCGGCCCGTGCAAGCGCCGCTATTCCCGCCGAGTCCGTGTGCTCCAGATGATCCGCCGTCACCGCACGGAGTTCGGCCGCAAGCTCGGCCCCGCCCGTGAGCGATAGCTGATCGGCATGAAGGCGTAAATCGAGGCCGTGCGCGCGCGCGGCCTTCAGGACGGCCCTTGTTTCGTCCAGGGTGAAGGCCGCGTCGTCACAAAACACGTCGCAATAAAGCGCCAAGCGCTCGCGTGCGATGCGCGGCAGCATTTCTTCTATAACGAGCGTGACGTAATCGGCGCGTCTCGCGCGATACTCTTCGGGCAGGTCGTGCGCGCCCAGAAACGTCGGCACATAACGGAGCGGCGTCTCCTCGTCCAATCGTTTCACTGCGCGCAGGATTTTCAGCTCGTCTTCGACCGAGAGCCCGTAGCCGGACTTGGCTTCGACGGTCGTCGTGCCCGTGCGCAGGAACCAGTCCGAGTAGCGCTTTGAGGTTTGAACCAGCTCGTCGAGCGTGGCCGTGCGGGTTCGCCCGACGGTCGAGCGAATCCCGCCGCCGCGCGCGGCTATCTCTCGGTAGGTCGCCCCGCCGGCGCGCTGTTCGTATTCGTCCGTGCGCGTTCCGGCGAAAACAGGATGCGCGTGCGCGTCTACGAAGCCGGGCATGACGACACGCCCCCTCGCGTCAACGACCGTCGCATCCGCCTTGACGAGCGGCTCGATCTCAAGCCGCGCGCCGGTCTTCAGTATGCGACCGCTCTCAACCAGCATCGCCCCGTCTTCGATGATGGAGAGTTCTCGCATCGCGCGCCCTGTACGCGGGCCGCGCGTCGGACTCACCAGCGTGACAAGCTGCGAACAGCCCATGACGGCGAGCATTTCAGCCACGATGATCTTTTCGCTTTCCGTCGGCCTGAAGCCCCGAGTTTCATGTCGCCGACGAGGTGTGATCGTGCACGATGCGCCACCCTTCGGGCGTGCGCCGGAATATGAGAGTGAAGCGGCCGTTCGGCATATCCGAGGCGCGCGCGAGCTGCCAGCGGCCGACGGCTATCACAGTCTCGCGGTCGAGCGGCTTGATCTCTATCTCCGAGAAGGTGAGCGTCCCCATCTTCTCGCGCGAGTCGTAGGATTTCTTGTAGCGGTCGAGCACCGTTTGCCAGCCGCGCGTCACCGTGCCGCCGGAGACGAATGTGGTGTCGGGGCCGCGCCTGTAGCCATCCATGAAAGCGTCTATATCGCCGCGATTCCACGCCGCGACCTGCGCGTCGAGGACGGCGCGCACGGCGCTTGCGATCCTGGCATCACGCCGCGGCCCCGAAGACCCACGCGATCTCTGCCCGCCGGCAATCGTCAACGCGCCCGCGTATATTGCCAGCATTGTAGCGGCGGCGGCGATCAGTACAAAGAAGCGTCTCATAGCGACTCGGTTACTAAAGGGCTGCTGTCGAATTGGTTCGATGAATATACTTCTTATATCAGCTTCGGTTCAACCGCGTCACGGCGCGCGATCTTTACACGGCAGAAGCGGCCGGGGCGCGCGCGCGCGTCCGGCTCTCGCGGGGCGATCATGGCTGTTGCGCGTGCGATCGCAGCCATGAGCGCACGTCCTCGCGCATCCGAGGCACGATCTCATGACCCGCGTCATAGCTTTTAACCTCGACATCGCGGGCACGCTCCTTCAAGCGCGCGCCATAATCTTCGACTCGCTCGGGCGGGTAAAACTCGTCGCGCGCGCCGCACAGATGAAGCACTGCCGCTCGCGTCTGACTGTAACGCTCGCTCGCTTCCCAGTCGCCGGGCAGGCCGCCGCAGATGCCCACTACCCCGCGCAGACGTTCCGCATAGGTAAAGGCGAAGCGATAGTTGAGCGCGCACGATTGCGAGAAGCCGAGTAGAAAAATGCGCCGTGGATCGACCGCGCCGTGATCGGTAAGCTTAGCAATCAGGTCGAGCAGGGCGCGATGGTGCAGGGCTATGGACTCCTCCGAGTGAAAATTCGTGACCCATCCGAAACCGTAACGCAGCGGGCCGCCCTTCTCCTTCGGCTCCCTGATATGTTGATGAAAGCCTTGCAGCGAAGCGATGGCGAAGCCGGGCGGCGCAAGCTCGCGCGCCTCCCTCATCATCTGTCTTTTATTGGCCCCGTAGCCGTGAAGCGCGACGAGCAGCGGGTGTGGCTGCTCGTCGTCAGGCACATACAGATCATAATAAAGCTTGATCTCGGCCGGGATGGTCTGGTCTTGGTGCATAGCCGTCTGGTCTGCGCTCATAGTTGAAAAGTCTCTGGCTTCTTCCGCCTGTAAATGGGGCCGTCTCTTGTTACAAAAATTCAAGATCGAGCCCATGATCTTTTTGCTTGA
>DASQYE010000329.1:0-9583 GCA_035639355.1 Pyrinomonadaceae bacterium | reverse complement strand
TATGCCGGTCTTCATGTCCGAGATAGCGCCCGTGATGCCGGCGATCATACCCGTGCGGTTCTCCGTGATGGCGAGCAGCTTCACCGCGTAAGCCTCTTTATCCGCCTTGCCCGCCCACTCGACTTCGACTATGCGCTCCGGGTTGACCATCAACTGTTTGACGTTCTTGCAGCGCGAGGTGTGGACGGCGACGCCCTTGCCGCGCGTGATGTAGCCTATGATCTCTTCGCCGCGCAGAGGATTGCAGCAATGCGCGCGCACTACCATCATGTCGTCAACGCCGCGCACGACGATCGAGTCGTCGCCGAGACGTATGAGACGCTTGACGGCGCGCACTCCGCTCGACAGGCGCGATTCCTTCTTAGCATCCAACTCCTCGAACTTCTCCGGCCCGAGGTATTTCGCGATGACGTTGCGCGGCACGAGCTTGCCGTAGCCTATGGCCGCCAGCAGATCGTCTATGCGGCCGTAGCCATATTCGCCGGCCACGCGCTTGAACGCGCCGTCGCTGTCATTCAACAATTTTCTGGCCGAGAGCTGAAAGCGGGCCGCCTCCTTCTCGAAAAGCTTTCGTCCGATCTCTATAGACTGGGCGCGCTGCTGTTCCGAGACCCAGTGACGCACGCGATTGCGAGCGCGAGACGTGACGACGAAATTCAGCCAATCGCGCGAGGGGTGCGAATTGGGCGTGGTGATGATCTCGACGACATCGCCGTTTTGAATCTGCGTGCGCAGCGGAACCATTCGATTGTTGATGCGCGCGCCCGTGCAGGTATTGCCGACTTCCGAGTGGATCATGTAAGCGAAATCCACAGGGGTAGCGCCGCGCTGTAGCTGTATCACCTTGCCCATGGGCGTGAACGCGTAAACGTCTTTCGGATACAGATCGAGTTTGAGCGAATCCAGGAAGTCGCGCGAGTCCTTCACATCCTGCGTCCATTCGACCAGCGAGCGCAGGGCTTTCAAAGCCTCGTCATCGGCCGCAGCGCCGCGCGTCCCTTCCTTGTACTTCCAGTGCGCCGCCACGCCCTCCTCGGCGATGTGATGCATCTGTTCCGTGCGAATTTGAACCTCGAAGGAGTGGCCCTTCGCGCCGATGACGGAGGTGTGCAGCGATTGATAGAGGTTATCGCGCGGCGTGGCGATCCAGTCCTTGATGCGGCCAGGCACGGGTTTCCAGGTGTTATGGATGACGCCGAGCGCGGCGTAGCAGTGGCGCACCTCGTCGGGCGTAATGACGCGCGCCGCGACGAGGTCGTAAACCTGATCGAGCTCTATCTTTTGCCGCTTGAGCTTTTTCCAAATCGAGTAGAGCCGCTTGACGCGCCCCTCTATGCGCACGTAAGGCACTTCCGCCTCATGCATCTTCTCTTCGATGCGCGCGGTCACGCCCGCCAGGAAGGCTTCATTCTCCGGACGCCGCTTTTCAAGCTGCGCGGCCAGCTCGCGGTACTCTTCCGTGTGCAGATGCTGGAAGGCTAGGTCTTCCAGCTCGCCGCGAAGCTTACCCATGCCGAGGCGGTGCGCGATGGGCGCGAAGATGTCCATCGTCTCCTGCGCGATGCGCTTGCGCTTTTCCGGCTTGAGATACTGTAGAGTACGCATGTTGTGAAGACGGTCTGCCAATTTGACGAGCACGACCCTGACATCGTCTATCATCGCCAGGAGCATCTTGCGTACGTTTTCGGCCTGCTGCTCTTCGCGCGAGACATTGCTTATCTGCGCGATCTTCGTCAGGCCGTCAACCAGGTGTGTGACCTCGTCGCCGAAGTACTGGCGGATCGTGTCCAGATCGACCAGCGTATCCTCGACGACATCATGCAGCAGGCCCGTCGAGACCGACACGGCGTCGAGCCGCATGTCCGCAAGGATATTGGCGACTTCGAGCGGGTGCACCAGATACGGCTCGCCGGAGGCGCGCGTCTGCCCCTTGTGCTCGCGCGCCGAGAAGAAATAGGCGCGGCGCAAGAGGTCCAGGTCGGCCTGCGGATGATTGCGGGCGACCTTCTCGACGATGTCTTCGATGCGAATCATAAAGTCAGGGGCCATGAGTCAGGACTCAGAATGAACTGCATTTATTCTGAGTCCTGAGTTCTGACCTCTCTATTATAACAAGAGGTGATGCCCTACTCGAAAGTGGGGCATCACCTTTAGGGAATGAAAGGCGCTCGCCGGGAGGCGAAAGCTGTTTTCGGGAGATTTAGCTGGTTGGCGGCTTTTGACCTTTTTTGGCTTCCTCCGCCTCTTTCCTCTTCTCATTCTCCTGGCTCAATTTCGTGGTCTGCTGTTGTGCCTCCCCGGCCTCCTTCTGGAATCGATCCTTGTCCTCGGTCTTGCCGTCCATCTCGGCCAGCTTGACCCTTTCGAGCAGCAGATTGGTCTTAAAAGACCAGGCGGACTCGTTGTTGGGGTCGAGACTGATGGCCTGATTGGCCTCCTCCAATCCGCGCGCGACGCACGTTTGCGCGGCATCGAAATCCTTCTGCTCTTTCGGCTTTTTGAAGACGAGTATGGTCTTGCCTTCCTTTTGTGCGGTCGTCTTGTTCTCGGGCTGCTCTGTGATCGTATAGGAACAGTTCCAGTCCTGGCTCGCCAGAACGACGTAGGCTTCGGCGCGAAGCTTGGCATCGACGGAGTTGTTGCTGGCGCGCTGCATAATCCACTCGCGCTGCTTATCGTTCTCCTTGATCGCGCCGTACAGCGCGGCGATGGCCTTATAAGCCTCTTCGTTATTAGGGTTCACCTGTAGCAGCTTTTGATAAGCCTCTATGGCTTGGCGGGCTTTTTCAAGATTCTGCGGCGTGTCGATGCCCGGCTTGTACTGCGCGTGTACCGAACGCGCGACGAATGAAGGCGCTGTCTTGTTGACCGGGTCCAGCTCCAGCGCCCTGCGGGAGCGCTGTTCCGCTTCGGCAAAACGACCGGCCCTGTAGGCTCGTGCGGCTTCGTTCAATTCATTCTTGGCGCGGATGCGATTGATGACGGCGCAGCCCGGGGTGGTTACGAGCACGACCAAGACCAAGAGAGCGATCCTGGCTTGAGAGAGTTTCATCGATTAATGGCCCCCCAATTTTAAGTGGAGAGCGATTGCGCGATCGGAGTGATTCCTCACAATCGCTCACGCGCGCAATCGCGCATCACCACTGCTTGATTACTGCGCTAGGTCGTCTACTTGTAGGCCGACAGGGTTTGCGCCTGAGCCCTTGATAGCATCTATCACTTTCACAACTTCGCCGTATCTCAAAGAGCGCGGCGCTTTGACAAAGACGGTCTTCTCGACCTCGGTCGTGCCGGGCCTGAAGGCGTTCTGCTCCTTGCGCTGTTGGAAAAGCGCTGTGAGCCGCTGGCCCAAGGGGGCCGTATCGTTGACAGACCCCATATCGTCCTGGTTGAGCTTGAGCTTGAGATCATTGGCGACCGTCACGACCAGCGTGAGCGGATTCGGTTTGACCTGGCTCATATCCTGGTTCGGGTCTGGCTCGGATGGGACCTTGGCCTCAAAACGGCTCGGCTTCAAAGGGGTGACGACCATGAAGATAATCAGAAGCACCAGCAGGACATCTATCAGAGGCGTGATGTTGATATACGGTACGGCATCGTCGCTGCCGCCGCCTGCACTCATCCCCATAATACTAACTCCTCATAATTGATGGCGGGCGCTTCGCGGCCTGAACCGAAAAGAGAAGCGCCCCCGGTCTTTACTATCGTTTACGGTTTAAGAAGCGGCGGGAGCGGCCGCTCCGCCCTTCTTCTTCTTATCGGCAACCAGTCCGATCTTATCGATCCCGTTTTTACGGATGATGTTGATGATCTCGACCACGTTGCCGTAGCTGACGCCGACGCCGCTCTTGATATAGACGATCTTTTCGGCCTCCTGTTTATTCTTCATCATGCGCTCGATGCGCGGGCCCAGGTCGTCCTTCGCAAGCAGGTCTTTGCCGATGTAGAACTGGTTGTCCTCGGGGATGGAGATCACTACCGAAGACTCTTTGATGATCGCCGGATCGACATCCGGGCTGTTCATGTCGCGCGGGATGGCGACCGTTACGCCCTGTTGCAAGAAGGGCGTAACCACCATGAAGATGATTAGAAGCACCAGCATGATGTCCACCATCGGCGTGACGTTGATCTCGGATTGCATCTCCGAATCGCCGCTGCTCGCTGACATTCCCATAACTAAATCTCCTAAATCTCTGGCTGAAAAAGGGACGCGAGCCCGCGTGCGCGCCCCCTTTGCGGATGCCTGATGGTTTCGGCACACGGGGAGCGGCGCACGCGGGGACGGAGTCCGCCCAGGCTTACGGATTCAATTTAGAACTCGGCATCGTGGCAGACGTGTTCAACTGCCGGCCGCGATTCTTCAGGAAGTAGTCTATAAGCTCCGACGCCGAGTTATCCATCTCGACGACGAATCCCTGCACCTTGCTCGTGAAGTAGTTGAAGAGCCACACGGCCGGGATCGCCACGCCGATGCCCAGCGCCGTCGTGAACAGCGCCTCGGAGATGCCGCCGGCGACCGCCGCGATACCCGCCGATTCGGCGTTCTTCATGCCCTGGAAGGCGTTGATGATGCCGAAGACGGTTCCGAACAGTCCGACGAACGGAGCGGTCGAGCCGATGGTCGCCAGGCTCGACAGGCCGCGTTTGAACTCGGCCGTCTTGATGGCGATGGCGCGTTGCAGGGCGCGCTTGCTCGCCTCAATCTCGTCGCCGGAAATCTCCGACGATTGTTCGTGGGCCCGGAACTCATGCAGACCGGAATTGACGACCATCGCCAGGTGCGACCTCTTGTGCTTGTCGCTGATGTTGATGGCCTCTTCGATACGGTCGTTCTTGAGGGCCTGCGCGACGCGCGGAGCGAACTCACGCGACTGCTGCTTGGCGGCCCTGTAGGTCAGGAAGCGCTCGACCATGATCGCCACAGCGTAGACCGACATGATGAGCAGAATAATCACGACGGCGAGAGCGACGCCGCCCAGATTCTTTATCATCTCCGTGATCGTGAAATGCCCGCCGGCATCGGCGGCCGGGCTGGCCGCCGGGCTGGCCGCCGCATCCTGCCACAAAAACACTAGAAAGCTGAGGGCTTTCGCTCCGAGAAGAGTTGTTAGAATAGTCACGGTAAACCCCTCCAAAAGGTTTTATCAAATTCGTTAAGAGCCGACGGTTCGAGCCGCGCGGCAGCCTCAGAAACCATCAATGGGCCAGAAGGCGGCCACTCCGGCCCGCCATCTGGCCCACTACTATTGCGGAAGAAAGTTGTACGTAATCACGCCTGTGACCTTCACGGGCTGACCCGACAGCTTCGTCGGCGAGAAACGCGCCCCGCGAGCGGCCGCGACTGCCGCCGCCTGCAACAACGGATGGCCGCCGACGGCGCGTGCCGAGATGACGCTGCCGTTCTCGTCAATCGTCACCTGCACGGTCACGGTTCCGGACGCGCGCGCCGTGCGAGCGATGGCCGGATATTGCGGCTTCGGCAGGCTGATGGCCTTACCATTGAGCACGCCGCCCGAGATCGGAGCGGTCGGCTTGGGCGGGGACGGCTTGGGCGGCGGCGGCGGAGGCTCGTCGTTAACGACCACCTGCGTCGGAGCTGTTCCCGTGCCTCCTGGAATACCGCCGGTGCCTGAGCCGACCGGGCCGGAAACGGTCGCCTCCGTATTGGACGAGCCGAGCGCCACGGGAACGCCCTTAGGAATGGGCGGAACCTTACTGGCGACAGCCGAGACCTCCTTCGGAGCGATCGGCTGGTCAACCCTGGCGACCAGTTCGGTACGTGTGGCGACCGATTGCTCCTTGGGTTGTTCGGCGGGCTTTGCGGCCTTCTCGGGCTCGGCCTGTTGCGGCACGACGGGCACGGGCGCGACCAGCGTGGTCAGTTCCAGGTTCTGGTTCTCCAACTGCGCGTCGTACCAGTAGATGCCCGCCACGAAGAGCGCCGTGCCCAGGATGGCGTACACTACAACCGTGCCGAGAATAAATGAGCCCTTACGCGCATAATCCTCTTTGTGCGAAGTGGACTCGACCAGGTTCTCGAACATTTGTTTGTCCTCCCTATTCCGGTGCCAAATGGATCAGGGGTGCGAAATTTAAAGACCCAATATTGCTTTTCTCAAACGTCGCGGCCTTACGGTGCCCGCAAAGAGCGTTACATAATATGGAGGGGAAACCAGCGGCCTGTCCGGCGCTTTTTGTTCACGCCATTAAGCTTTAGGACCAACCGCTGCGCGGGAATGACACAAATACGGCTGGCCGCTCAACATAGACCACCGCGCCCCCTGTGCGTTTCAGAAGACTGAAACGCGGGCACGATTTCAAGGCTATTTAATTGGCCAGCAACGCGGGCAGTCTATGCCGCAACGACCAGGAAAGTCAAGCGCAAAATAAATTTTCAGCGCGAGGGGCGCGCGCCGCTTCGGGCGGCGCGCGCGCGCGATGCGTTCGGCCTCACAGGACGGCGGCTTTCGCCTTGGTCGTGCGGGCGGCGCTCTCCGAAGCCCTGCCGCTTTTCGCGGGCGGCGTGTGCACGCGGGCCGCATCAAGACGCTGTTGCCACCAGACCATGATGGGGCTCGCAATCGCTATCGATGAGTAAGTGCCGAAAGCGACGCCGATCAGCAGCGCCAGTGAAAAGCCGCGCAGGACATCGCCGCCGAAGATGACCATCGCCAGCACGGACAGGAAGACGAGCCCGGAGGTGATGATGGTGCGCGAGAGCGTCTGGTTGATCGAATCGTTCGTCACTTTGTAGAGCGAGTCGCGGCGGTGCAGCCGCAGGTTCTCGCGAATACGGTCGAAGACGACGATCGTGTCGTTGACGGAGAAGCCGACCAGCGTGAGCAGCGCGGCGATGACCGTCAGGCTGATCTCCCACTGAAAGATGGAGAAGAAGCCGAGCGTGACCAGCACGTCGTGAAAGACGGCGATGACGGCCGCCGCGCCGTACGTCCACTCGAAGCGAAACGCTATGTAGAGGAGAATGCCGACCAGCGCCGCCAGCGTGACGGCGATCGCCTGGTTGCGCAATTGCCGACCGGCGACGGGGCCGACAGCGTCCGTACCGACAATCTTATAGGCGGCCTGCGCGTCTGAGTTGAGATCGTCCTTCGCCTCCGGCCCGAAAGTGTTCAGCGCCTCCCTGACCTTGGCGCGCCCTATGTCCACCTGCGATTGTGTCTCGGCCTCGGTGCTGGCCGCCTGCCCGATCTGCGGCAGCTTGATGAGCACTTCGTCCTGCTTATCCGTGGCGGGCTGAATGACGGCGTCCGTGAGCCCCTGCTTATTAACGGCCGCGCGTATCACTTCGGCCGACGGGCGCTGTTTGAACTTCACTGTGACGACCGTGCCGCCCTTGAAATCAACGCCGAGGTTGAAGGCGTCGGTTCCCCCTGGAACGGCCTGCCGAACCACGGCCGACACCAGCCCGGCCAGCATCAAAAGGATCGAGATGGCGATAAAGATGCGTCGGTCGGCCAGCCAGTCGAAGCTTGCGTTTTTGAAAAATTGAAGCATATAAATTCAGCGATGAGTGACGAGTGATAAGTGATGAGCAGGAGCAAGCTTTTCATCTTGTCACTTGCCACTCGTCACTCATCACTGCGGTTAAATACTTAGCGACTCGGCGCGCCGTCCTTTGCGACTGAGAAGCCAGATAAAGATGGTGCGCGAGACGTAAACGGCCGAGAATAGATTGACGAGCAGGCCGAGCACCAGCGTGACGGCGAAACCGCGAATCGGCCCCGTGCCGAAGACGAAGAGAAACAGCGACGAGATGATGGTCGTCACGTGCGTATCGATGATCGTCACGAAGGCGCGCGCGAATCCCTGCTCGACCGCCGACGGCACGGTCTTGCCCGTGCGCCATTCCTCGCGTATGCGCTCGAAGATGAGCACGTTGGAATCGACCGCCATGCCTATGGTCAGAATGATTCCGGCGATGCCGGGCAGCGTCAGCGTCGCCTTGAAGAGCACGAGCGCCGCCAGCATCAGGATGATGTTCAAAAGGAGCGCGATGACGGCATTGACGCCAGACCCTCTATAGTAAAAGAGCATGAAGAAGACGACCATCGCCAGACCGTAAAGCGAAGCCTTGATACCGGCCTTGATCGAATCCTGCCCGAGGCTCGGGCCCACAGTGCGCTCCTCCTGGTACTCTATGGGCGCGGGCAGCGCGCCGGAACGCAGCGTGAGCGCCAGGTCTTCGGCCGACTGCTGTGTAAAGCGCCCGCTGATCTCGCCCGAATCCGTGATCTGCGATTTGATATAAGCGATGGATTTGACCTCGTCGTTCAGAACGACGCCCATGTATTCGTTGATGTTGGCCCCCGTCCACTGGCCGAACTTCTCAGCGCCCGAAGGCTTCAACGAGAACGCTATCTGGTAATCGTCTATGCCGCCGCCGTGCGAGGAGACGGCCGAGGCGTTTCGCAGCTCGCTTCCATCGACGACTGCGGGGTATTCCACCACGACCCAGCGCTTCTGTTTCTGAGCGTTGGCGTCCTGTTCCTGCGCGCCGGCGGCCGTAGGCTCCGTGCGCTCGGCATACTGCAACACTTTGCGGTTCGGGGGTACAGTTCCGCCGAGCGAGGCGACGGCCTCTTCCTGCGTCGCGTAGCTCTGCGCGGGCGAAGGGCTGGGCGGGCTGACGACGTGTACGAGCTCCAGGCGCGATTGGGTTTTGAGGATCACCTTGACGCGCTCGGGGTCTAGAATGCCCGGCATCTGGACGAGTATCTGGTGCGAGCTTTGCCCGCCGTGCCGCTGCACGAGCGGTTCCGCGACGCCGACCGCATCGAGGCGACTGTGAATAATTCGCTCGGCTTGGTCGGTCGCCTGCTCGGCCAATAAACGCTGTGCAGCGCCGGAGAGCGTCCACGTCACAGTATTGCCGCTCACCGAAGCGGGCCAATCTGTCAGGTCTATCTTCTTCTTCACCTCATCAACGACCTGGTTGATCCTGGAAGCGTCGTTAAGCTCAAGCGTGAAGCTGTAGTTGCCGCTCGTAGTATTCGAGCGCACCTCTTTGACGGGAAAGCCCGCGTCCTTGGCCGCCTTCTCGACGGCGACGCCGTTGCTGGTCGTCAGCGTCTGCAAATACTTATCCGTCTGGACGCGCATGACGAGGTGCGAGCCGCCCTTCAAGTCCAGCCCGAGGCGTATATTATCTTTGAGCGAGTTCTTGATGCCCGCGAGCGTGAAATCACTGAGATGCGGCCGCCTGTGCGGGCCGATCACGATATAGAGACCGACCAGCGTCACGATGACGATGATGATAAAGCGTTGAAGCAGGTTCTTTTTCTTCATAGGATAATGCATGTCGCGCCCGCGCGCGCGCCTTCCGGCGCTGCCTGGCGCTCACCATTCAGAGCAAGCTATTTCTTCTCTTCGGCCTGGAGGCCGGCCACGGCCGAGCGTGCGACTTCGATGATAGATTTATCGGCGCTTCTCAAGAGCAGGCTGGTCTCGCGCACGGCCGTGATCGTGCCTATGATGCCGCCGGTCGTGACGACGCGGTCGCCCGCCTTCAGGTTCGAGATGGTCTCTTGCAGCTCCTTCTGTCGCTTGCGCTGAGGCACGATCA